>JAUVKN010000025.1 GCA_030596245.1 Bacteroidia bacterium
GCGGTCACCACCACCTCATCAAGTGCGGTTGTGGAAGGTTCAAGGACAATGTTTATAGTTGTCCGTCCTTCGATTGGTATCTGCTGGGTAAGCATACCCACAAAACTGAACATGAGAGTGCCCTGGTCATCCGGGGCAAGAATTGTATAATTTCCCTCAAAGTCTGTTACAGCACCAATTGTAGTACCTTGTACAACAACTGATACCCCAGGTAGTGCTGAACCATCTTCTGCGCTGGTCACACTACCCGAAATTTGCACACCCTGTGCTTGCAGGTTGAACCCTGCAAACAACAAAAGTGACAATAGGAAAAGAAATCTTTTCATAGATTTAAGTTTTAGGTTTATGAAAATCAATGCTCTAAAAACACAAATTCCGCTAAATCTATGAAAAAAAATGAATACAATGCAACAATATTGCGCGTATTTACTGGAGTACAGCCATCAACCTGCAACTAATACTCTCCCGGTCGGAGAAATGACACCAATCCGCTTAAGCTATTCATATTACCTATAATAGATTGATAGATTGATTGTTATGATCCATTTTCAAAGTCAATAAAATCAAAATTAAAGTGGCCGGGAAGAAAGCCGGTCGAAAACATGCAACAATATGAAAAAAGTAATGTTTTATAACTTGTTATTCTAAAAATGATTGATCAATACTGTTACAGCCTAAATTGCGTTAATATATATTATGCTACTTTTAGTTTGAAGATTTGAAAGAGAACCGTAGATGAAGAAGATTTTATGGTTGAGCCTGTGTAGCATGATGGTTTTGAATATGTATGCCCAGCGTGCGATGATTTCCATTAGCTCCATTGAAAACAGGAGCAGGATCATTGGCGAGATGCCAGCTGATCCTGAAAAAGAAGAAGCCGAAATATTTGCGAAAAAATTCGGAATTCCTGTCAGGGAAATTGATCACAACGGAAGGATCAAGGAGATCCGGCGGATCGAGGGTGGCAGGCACCCTCTCTTTTACGGGACAAATAATATAAATGCAGCCAGGACTGTCTCCACCAATAAGGTCTGGAACGGAACCATCGAAGGGGTGAACCTGCGGGGAAAGAATATCCTGGTAGGCGTCTGGGATGGGGGGAAGATACGCACCACCCATATTGAATTCGGTTCCAGGGTCTATTCTCTGGATTCCGGTTTCGAAATTGTCGGTCATGCCACTCATGTGGCCGGTACCATTGGTGCAACCGGACTGGACCCGGATGCTATTGGCATGGCCAACCAGTGTTACATTGAGGGGTACGATTGGGACAACGACCACATTGAAATGAGGCAGGCTGCCGAAGACGGACTGCTTCTTTCCAATCATTCATACGGATTTATTCTGGGTTTTGATTACAACTTGTCAGAAAACCGATGGGAATGGAATGGAGATATCGACATTGATGAAGAGGAAGATTACAAATTTGGTTTTTACGGGTCCTATGCCAGGACCTGGGACGACATCGCCTATGACAATCCATACTACCTGATTGTAAAGTCTGCCGGCAATGACAGGCTGGAAGGTCCAGGTGCAGGCGCCGAGCATTATGTGTGGGACGATGGCTGGAAGGCAAGCAACAAAGTGCGGAACAAGGATGGCGGACCCGATGGATTTGATTGCATTGGTAACCAGGGAACTTCGAAAAACATACTCACCGTAGGTGCAGTCAGTGATATTGAGAACGGATACAATGCTCCTGAAGATGTGGTAATCACAAGTTTCAGCACCTTTGGTCCCACCGACGACGGAAGGATCAAACCCGACATTGTGGGTAACGGAGCCAACCTCTACTCTCCTTATTATAACAACGACAACGATTATCATGACTTGAGCGGAACCTCCATGGCCGCACCGAATGCAGCTGGGTCTCTTGCCCTGTTGCAGGAGCTACATTTCAAGAAACAGAACAGGTTCATGAAATCAGCCACACTCAAGGGACTGGTGTTGCACAGTGCGGATGATGCAGGAAATGCGGGCCCTGATTACAAATTTGGGTGGGGACTTCTGAATACCTTGTCAGCTGCCAGGTTGATAAGCAATGACAACAATATCCTCTTCGAAGACAGTATTGTGGATCAGACTATCCGGAATTTCAGGTTTTATGCACCTGGAGACTCCTCCATAAAAATAACCCTCTGCTGGACAGATCCTATGGGGCCATCCATTGTAGCTTCTCTTGATCCGAAGGATACCATTCTTGTGAATGATCTGGATATCAGATTGATCAAACTCAATGACTCCACAATATACAAACCGTTCATACTTATTCCTGAAACCCCCGATCTGCCTGCGCAAGCAGGTGATAACTTCAGAGACAACATTGAACAGATCTACCTCCCTGTTACAGAGAATGGGTATTACAACCTTGTGGTTTCACATAAGGAGTTCATCACTGATACAGTTCAACACTTCAGCCTCATCTTTGAAGGTGTCAGTCAGGTTTTCGTTGCGGAAGATTCAACCTACCTGGATAAGAACAACGGATTCCTTCAGGTAACCGAAGCACCGGAATATCCTCTGGAAAAACGATTTGTCTGGCTCATAGAACCAGAGAACCAACAACCTGTCAGTTTTCATTTTACCGAATTCAGCACCGATACAAATGATTATGTGGTCGTCTATGACGGGCCCGACTCCACATGGCCCCTGCTGGGACGATTCAGCGGCACACTGTCCAATCCCGATACCCTGCTTACTTCTACAAGTGGTTCAATGTTTATCGAGTTTTCATCGGGTATGCAGGGAGGATTCAAAGGATTCGCTTCAAGATATTGCTCAACTCCGCCTGAGGAAGAGGTTATAATTATCGGGAAGGCTAATCCCTGCCATAATTTTGAGGAGAACTACTTTTTTGAGGGATTCCCAGAATCCGATTACATATGGAGCCTCTCGGACAATATCGAAGATTCAGCTGTTGTAGATCAGAACAGCGTTTACCTTCAGGTCCCGGAGGAACAATTCAACCTGGGTGTAACCCCTTTAAACCGATGCGGAACAGGGAACACTGTGAATCGGACCATTCATCCTCTAACTACCCCTCCAGTCATCAACCAGTCAATAACGGGAGATACATTACCCTGCACCAATGGTCAAACTCTCTTCCGGGTTGAAGATGATTCCACTGCGACTTATCGGTGGATCATCCCTGAAAACTGGACAGGGAGGAGTGATAGTTCTTCCATTTTCATTACACCGGAAAAAGGAGCCGGAACCATTACCGTCATTCCGGGAAACAGTTGTGGTGAGTCGGAGGGGATTCCCTTAAATGTGATTCCCCTGTCTCTGCCCAGAGTGCCTGTCATTAGAAGTGACAGGATCAGTCCGTGTCAGAATTCAATCCAGGATTTCTTTATCCTGGCAGAGGATGATGTTAATTACACCTGGGATGTGGAGTCAGGGTGGGATATCATTGGTCCGGATACCCTGAAACAAGTTACAGTATCGGTAGGTTCCGGTACAGCAGGCAGGATGTTCCTCACTTCATCCAATAAATGCGGGGATACACTGACCTCGAGAAATTTCCTGTTATCTCCTTCCCCCGTACAACCGGATCTATGGTTGCAGCCCTCATTTATTGAAGGGTTGGATGAAATTGTCATCCGGAATTATTCTGATTATGCACAGGTCAGCTGGTTCAGAAATGACAGCCTTATCTCTGATTATCAGGGCGAATTTCTGATTTTACAGAGAAATGGAGTTTACAGTGTTGATGTTGCCAACAGTGACGGCTGTTGGACATCCACTGAGGCATCTGACCGGATCCAGATCAGTGAAGCGTCACTGGTGTATAACATCTCCACCGGTTCGGATGGAATCATAAAGATTGAAAACGATTCCAATGAAACAGCAGTGATCAATGTATTTGATCTCACGGGCAGGATTGTTTTTTCAAACAAGGTAGAGCCGGGGACCAACAATTATCACACCACAAGAAGGGGTTTGCTGATCTTTAGGATTGAGGGAAGCGACCAGATAAATACCCAGATGGTTTTCATACACTAAACCGGTGCGGGTGGTTTAATTTGAAAAATGCGCACAAATTTATACCCTGAATAGTAGAATGTGTCAATGACATTCGATCAAACAAGCGAGAAGGAGTCATAACTACGAAAATATGGGCTATCTGCTCAATTTATCGATCGTTGGGCTCACTGAACGAGCTGCCTTTTTCCTGGCAGGTGTCCATGTGGTATTGAAAGAATCCCATATATAGATACCTAAATCGTCGGTCACTATCATGGTCAAAAGATCCACGGAAATACTCCCGTCTTCATGAATGAATCCAACCACATCGGCCTCTTCAACATTCTCATAATCACCTTTCCAAATGAGTGTCTCATTAAACCCATAGCCTTCTCCTCCAACATCGGCACCTGCCGGGAATGTTACGGTCATGGCATCCAGATCGACTGTGACAATAATTGGTAAACTACCAAAACCCAAACCCACCATCCTGAGTTTGGTTTCATCGTCATCCACTCGTGAAGTGGTCACTTCCCATGTTTCATCCCATGCACCATCCGGTTCACCATTGAGTACATCACCATAGCTGTCAGCTTCAACAATATAGTTTCCGATCCATTTGGCCAGGGGATGTTCGTTATCTACAATGGTCAGCGTATAAGTGGCATTGGCACCACCGGCCATACCCAGGGGTGTACCTCCATCTCCGGTCAAATTAATGTTAATGGATTTATTCTGGTTCTGTATATCATTATCAATGGCTTCAATCTCAACCACCTGCACCAGAGCACTTTCAAAGCTGACAGTTTTGCTGGATATCACATTGAAGTCAACTCCTTCAACAGCAGGATTATCAATACCGGTAGTATCGAATTCAAGGGTCACTGATACACTGGACGTTGAGGTAGATGCATAATAGAGTTCAAACGTATGCGATTCTGTGTCATTCTCTGACAGAGATCCGGAGGCATCGGCAAATGCAACAAATGCATTATCCTGGTCAAAAGTCAGATCCACCTCCTCACACGACTCCAGGCCGGTAAAGAGGATGATTGCTACTGATAAACTAATTATTTTAGACCTTTTCATGGTTTGCATTTTTAAAGATTAATACCCTGGATTCTGCTGCTCCTTAATGTTGGGATTCACATCCATCTCACTCTGAGGGATTGGCAGCTGCATCTTGAAGTTGCTGGCTTCGAGGATCAGGTTATCAGCTCCAACTCCGGATCCGTCGGCATATTGGCCATCTGCAGTTCTTTCAATGTCCAGTCCCAATCTCTTTAAAACAAAGAGCCGGTCACCCTCAAAAGCCAGTTCCAGCCTACGCTGCAGATAGATCTCATCCAGCAGGTCAAGGTTATTCAGGGGTGGGAATGATATCATGGTTGTATCATACCTGTTGAACCTAACGGCATTCATGTACTCCTCTGCTTCAACAGGATTCGGTGAAGCTCCAATCATGTTCGCCTCTGCAACCAGGAGTGAAAGATCGGCTGCCCTGAGCACCTTCAAATCAACCAGGTTGGGTGTGGGATTTGCCTCCACTGACGATGAGCGGCCCCTGTACTTCTCAATGTGGTTGTAGGTGTTACCTTCAAATTCAGAGGTGGTAATGTAGCTTGTGAGTCGAATATCGGCAGAATCATATAGCTGGAAAAGCTCATAGCTGCATACATATTCAGATTTGATCCCTGCTGAGCTGGACTGGCTGTAGTTCACTCCCAGGGTGACACCATCTTTCTTCTCAACAGCAATATAGAACAGGACTCCATCCTTATTCTCATCTTTCCATACCCCATAGAAATTCCTTCTGGCAGCCACCGGCACGGAGGCAAGGGCCTCCTTTGCTTTAGAAATTACCGTGGTATAATCACCCATCTCCATAGCCACCTTTGCCTGGAAGCCCGCAATTGCGGTCCGGGTAAACTGATCTTTGGAAGTGGCTGAAGGATCGACCAAACCGTATGCATCATTCAGGTCGGTCATGATCAGATCATATACATCAAACAATCCATCCCTGCCGGGATAGGAAGCCTCAGTGTATGTCACATATGGTATTCCGAGGTCACTGGCGTTTCCCAGGGAATAGGCCTTTCCAAACATTTTTACCATTTCCATGTGCATCAGGGCTCTCATTGCCAGCGCCTGTCCCTTATAATGGTCCAGCTCAACTTGCTCTGAATCATCGGCAGGGCTGTACTCATCTGCTGCTTCCAACACCTTATTAGCCCGGAGAATTACCATGTACGCCTGGCCAAATACTCCTTCCATTAAATAGTAATCTGAAGAGACAGTCCAGTTATAAAGAGTGGTATGAGTTAATCTCCCTTCCAGGCTCCGGGTCAGGTTATCTGCCATAATATCAGGATAGATCATCAGATGTCCACCATGCAGGTTTCCGCTGCGAGCCCCTGCGTACATCCCATTGATCGCATAAGAGAAATCATCAATTGTTTCAAATGCCTGATTGGTAGAGATACTCTGATGTGGATCCAGGTTGAGCCTTTCATCACATCCTGTAATGAGTATCAAACCCACTATGCTAATTAATATTGATATATTTTTCATAATTCTTCTTGTTTTGCTAAATCAGATGATGTTTAAAATCCAATATCAATACCGAATGTAAAAGATTTTGTGGCCGGATAACTGAAATCGTAGAAGCTTCCATTGGATGCATCCATCGAACTCTCCATGCTGGGCAGTCCCACCTCCGGATCATAACCTGTAAAATACGGAGTGAAGGTCAGCATATTACGACCCGTGAAATAGATCCTGAGGGCGCGCATCTTAATCTTGCTTGTAATGGATGACGGAACATCATAGGAGAGAGTCACATCCCTTAACCTCAGGAATGATGCATCTTCAAGAAAACGGGTGGAATAGTGCTGGGCAGCTCCAATGGCAGGAGCAGGATTCGCGGACAGATCTCCCGGTTCTTTCCAGTAGTCCAACATTCTTACATCCTGATTGGATTGAACATCACCCCCGTCAGACAGGGTAAAGAAAGAGATCCCATTCACGATATAGTTCTTATAGGAATAATAGATGGATGCACTCAGAGAGAATCCTTTATAGGATACCTGGGTACTAACTGTACCATACATGAGCGGATCAGAGGTTTCATCAAGGGCTACTTTGTCATCACCACTCCAGGTATTTGTAATCTCTCCCTCTGCATCCAGGAACATGGCTTCGCCAGTGGCCGGATTCACACCGGCCCACCTGACCATATAGAAGGTATTGATGGGTTTTCCTTCCTCAATGATGGTATAGCGCTGCTGAATAGGTTCACCTTCATCGCCGTACAATTTGGTAATTGTATTCTGGTTGTGTGAAACCATTACTCCCAGATTCCAGGTAAAATCATTCTGCCTCACCACATCACCATTCAGAGCAACCTCGATCCCTTTGTTGTTGAGCTCTCCAATATTTTCATTGCGTCCACCAAAACCGCTGGTTGCCGACAGAGGCTTATTCAGCAGAAGACTTTTTGTATCACGTGAGTAGAGATCAATGGTACCATTCAATCTGTACCGCAACATTGAGAAGTCAATACCCACTGAAGTGATCATTGATTTCTCCCAGGTCAGCTCATTATTCTCAAGCTGTGTTGGAAAACTGGCTGAACGACCGTTGTAGCTTCCAAATCCATACAACCCGAGCGAAGCGTAATTGCCAATGTTGAAATTACCTGAAGTACCCGTGCTTGCGCGAAGTTGCAACCTGTCAATGATGGACAGATTCTGCATAAAGGACTCGCGATGTACATTCCAGCTTGCACCGACTGACCAGAAATTACCATATTTATTTTCAGCACCGAACCTGGAACTTCCGTCCCTTCTGAAGGATCCTTCAGCCACATATTTCTGGTCATAGTCATATGAGACCGAAGCAAAATAGGAAACCAGGGACCAATCAGATCGCTGGGTATCTCCGTCCACAATGGAGGCTGCATTAGCCTGTGTACTCAATTTGGGGGATGGGAATCCTTCACCCTGCAGGAACATTGACTTAAAGTAAAACTGATTATATTCGGAACCAAGCAGGAAATTTAAGTTATGAACCTCATCATATGATTTGACATAATTGAGCGTATTGGTCCAGGTATAAGTATACCTTCTGTTCCAATTATCCGACTTGCTGTCTCCCACATATTGCGCAAGGATCGAGCCTGGCTGATTGAAGTATTCACGTACATATTCACGAAAGTTCATGCCGCCTCTGGTTGTGAAAGTCATTCCACTGATCACATTCCATTCGGCATAAAGACTACCCACTCCAACCAATTGATTAATGTCCTCAGGATTATTTTCCAGTGCTTCAGAGATGCTGAATCCCTGGTGGGTTCTGTTAAAATCCCCATCGGCCAAATACTCTGGTTCATAAGGGTTATAGAAGGTCATGGCAGCAAAGGGATTCTGGACATTCCTGCGGT
Source organism: Bacteroidia bacterium (assembly GCA_030596245.1). GTDB lineage: Bacteria > Bacteroidota > Bacteroidia > Bacteroidales. The sequence continues at coordinate 8,408 of JAUVKN010000025.1, forward strand.
CCCTGATCTCCTTCATGTTGGTGGATCCAATTGTGAAAGTGTTTCCAATTTTGAAATTATCCTTTATCTTATGATCCACGTTAATACGTGCTGATAAACGATGGATCTCAGACATTTCGACAATACCTTCTTCATCATATTTCTGAATAGACATGTAATAACTGGTCTTCTCGGTTCCCCCTGAAACAGCCGCTTCCACTGATTGGACCATTCCATCCCGTGACAGGGTTTCAATCCAGTTATGGTTGTAATTTGTGAGGGAGTCAATCACCTCCGGTGAGGCAGAAGCACCTGTCCGAAACCCCAGGTCCATCTCATATTGTAATTTCTGAGTTGCATCCATCATTTCAAACAACGGCTCATTCATCACGTTGAGACCACGCCTGTAACGGATATCGATTTTGGATTCACCTGCCCTGCCTCGCTTCGACGTAACCAGGATCACACCATTTGAAGCACGGGAGCCATACAGGGAAGATGCAGCAGCATCTTTGAGGATGGAAATTGATTCGATATCGTTGGGATTCAACTCTGTGAATGAATTGGATTGAACCGGCACCCCGTCAATCACAAAGAGGGGTTCGTTACCGGCTGATATTGATCCAATACCACGAATATTGATCAGCGCGGTGGATCCGGGTGCGCCGTTGCTGGTGACAACCTGAACCCCAGGTGATGTGCCCTGGATCATCTGGTCAAAACTGGAGATAGGTTTCGAATCAAAGGCTTCAGATTCCACCACAGAAACCGAACCCGTGAGTCCGCCTTTCCGTTTGGTTCCATAGGCGGTCACCACCACCTCATCAAGACCAATGGCATCTGTTTCCAAAGCTATATCAAGGATGATCCTTCCATCGATGTCTGCTTCCTGAGTCAACATCCCTACAAAGCTGAATACCAATATATTCGAGGATTGAGGAACACTGATTGTATATTGACCATTAAAATCGGTCACAGTACCAATTGTGGTTCCTTTGACCACAACCGAAACACCGGGTAGTGCGGCACCATCATCGGAATCAACCACCGTACCTGATATTTCGACATTTTGTGCCTGGAGCAGGAAGCTCGTAAAGGCAATAAATATCATGAAAAGAGAAGACTTTTTCATTGATCAAGTTTTAGATTAAAAAGTATTATTTCGTGATGCGAAAATCTTGAAGACCAAAACTATAAAAATAATTTTCTTTCGGGCACTTTTAACATATTATTGGGGAAAAAGAATAAAAGCGTAAATAGGTTACGCAATCCCGGAGAGGACCAATGCCCTGACAGATTCCACCATTTCAGTGGATCTTTGAAGCAACTTCTCCCCCTCCGTAAGAATCTCCTGCACCCTGGGATGATCTTTTAAGTCTGCTGCATTGATCTTTACATTTAACCAAGCACCTTCGATGCAGGCATGCAGCGCCAGTGCACCAACTCCCGCATCGGAGACACTGTTGGGATTTCCTGTGGTCACCATGGCATTGGCAACTTCATATCCGGTAAAGGCAGTACTCATAACTTCAAATGGTATTTCGATGGCCTGAATGGTGGCCACATCAATGGCCGTTTGTCTGGCCGCTTGCTCCTCCTTTGATCTCTTTGGCAATCCGAATGCTGTCATGATGGCATTGAATGCACGGGTATCCTCATCCACCAGCATCAGTAGCTTCTCCTGAATGGCCTTTCCTTTTTCAGCCCATTCAGAAAACTCTTCCCAACGGTAATCCCATCCCCTTTTATGTGCAGACAGATTGGCCACCATGGTTGTCAGCGCTGCCCCTAACGATCCCAGGTATGCACTTACGGATCCACCTCCCGGTGCAGGAGACTCGGATGCAGTCTCCTCCATAAACTCCATAAGCGACATATCCACCAGTTGTTGACCCTCTCCTTTTTTCAGCTGGTACTCGATGATCTTATCCTCTGAAACGAAGGGTCCCAGTTCATCCAGTCCCATGGACTTCACCGCAATCTTAATTAATTCACGGTCCGATACTCCCGTGGATCGTTTCTGCTTCCGTAAAAAATACCTTCCAGCTTCAAGCATTGATTGAAGAGGCACCAGTCCCACCAACTCCGAACCGGTTACCCTGATCCCCCGGGCATCGGCCTTCCTGCACACTTCATCGAAGGCCATATGAACCGGGGTAATGGAAATATTGGTCAGGTTCATGGAGATCTGTGCCACCCCGTACTCCTCGATAAACCAGCCAATGGCCTTTACCGATTTCAGGGTTCCGGGAATCATCACCGGATCTCCTTTTTCATCCTTTACAATCTTTCCTGTGAATGGGTTCCCTTCGCGTTTTGACCTTCCGCGCTCACGTACATCAAAAGCAATGGCATTGGCACGGCGGGTGGATGTGGTATTCAAATTGATGTTATAGGCCACCAGAAAATCCCTGGCACCCACTGCAATAGCACCAGTTCTGGGCAGAAACTCAGCCGGACCAAAATCTGGTTTCCAACCATCCATTGACAGCTTATCTTTCAATCCTTCATACTCACCCGACCTTACCCGGGCAAGATTCCTGCGTCCCTCTGTCAGCGCTGCATTTTCATAACAATATGTCGGAATACCAATCTCATCTCCAATCCGTTTGGCCAAAGTCCTGGCATAATTCACCGTCTCCTCCATGGTGATCCCGACAACCGGTACCAAGGGACAAACATCGGTGGCCCCAAACCTGGGATGCTCACCGGAATGTTGGCTCATATCGAGTATCTCGGATGCCTTTTTCACTGCAAGGAAAGCTGCCTCAATGACACTTTCAGGATCACCCACAAAGGTAACTACCGTCCTGTTGGTAGCCCTTCCAGGATCCACATCCAACAGTTTCACTCCCTCCACCGATGCTACCTGATCGGTAATCTGCCTGATGATCTCCATATCCCGTCCCTCGCTAAAATTGGGGACGCACTCAATTATCTGACTCATTGCTTCTATTGGATTTTTCCGTTTATGATAACTTTTTGGATCTGACTGGTGCCATAAGAGTATGGCATAAAGCCAAAACCGGGCATGGGGATTGTAATGATCAGGTTGGCAACCTTACCGGGCGTAATGGACCCGTGTGTCTCTTCAATGCCCATGGCATAGGCCCCATTTCGGGTCACTGCATTCAACACTTCGGTGGGAAGCATTTTCAACTGCATAATCCCCAGAGACATGATCAGTTCCATATTACCTGACGGAGATGAACCCGGATTGTAATCAGATGCCAGCGCCACAGGTAAACCGGCTTCGATCATCTTACGCGCCGGTGCATAGGTGAGTCCCAGAAAAAGAGAAGCTCCCGGAAGTAGCGTCGGCATGGTCTTCCCTCCTTTTAAAACAGCCAGCTCATCTTCCCCCACAAATTCCAGGTGATCCACAGATCGTGCATTGTGTTTGACTCCCACCTGGATCCCACCCGAATAATCCAGTTCATTGGCATGGATCTTCGGTACCATTCCATGTTTTATTCCTGCCTCAAGGATACGATCAGTTTGCTCCACCGTAAAGAAACCGCGGTCACAGAATACATCTATAAAATCTGCCAGCTTCTCTTCAGCCACAGCAGGAATCATCTCTTCGATAATCAATCGCACATATCCTTCCGTGTCATCTTTAAATGCTGATGGAAAGGCATGTGCTCCAAGGAAGGTGGACTTGATGGTAAGTGGTGTTTCCTCGCCCAATCGTTTAATTACCCTGAGCATCTTCAACTCATCACTGGTATTCAGGCCGTAACCACTTTTGATCTCCACGGCTCCCGTACCTGAACGGATGATCTCATCGATCCTGGATAGCGATTGTTCGAAAAGTTCATCTTCGGTAGTCTCAGATAACAACCTGGCCGAATTCAGGATCCCTCCTCCCCGCCTGGCAATCTCCTCATAACTTAGTCCCCGGATCTTATCTTCATACTCCCTCTCCCTGCTTCCGGCATACACAAGATGCGTATGGGAATCACAGAAAGCAGGCATCACCATTCCCCCGTTGCAATCCAAAACCTCGTCATCGGTAAAAGAGATTACCTCCCCCCCTCCAAAACAGACAATTTTATCGTTTTCGATAACCAGCCAGCCATTTTCAATGGAGTTTACCTCTGTCATCTCAACACCTGCAATCCATGATTTCGGCTCGGGCTCCACCATGAGTAACCGGGAAATATTCTTTAATACCAGTCTCACACTGCGAAGTTAGAAAATTGTTATCTCTCTGCTTAATGTTTAAGAGCAATCTTACTTTAATAAGTATGCGATGGCCACACCCAGGTAATTACCAATGGCATAGCCGATCACTCCGATGATCATACCAGGAACTACTACTTCTTTGTTCCTGATGGCTGCAGCAACTACGGGTACAAACGGAGGTGAGTTGGAAAGTGCGGTGGAGGTAATGATATAGTCATCCACATTGATCCTGAAGATCCATGACAACAAAGCGTGGAGAAGCAACGATCCCACAATCACAATGGCTATATAGAGCAGCAGATTCTTCAGCAGTTCTATATTCTCCACACTAAACAGCGCCACGATATCTGCTTTGGAGGCCACAATGACACAGAATACATAAATGAAAAACATCCCCAGCTGGAAAGAGCTCTTGATCCGGTTGACCGAGGGTATCAGGGAGGCCCCGATCCCCAGGGTGGTGACTGTAAGTACAGCTACCGTATCTTTGGCATCCCCTTTAACCAGGAAAGTGAGTCCGTACCCGATTCCAAAAATGAGTACGGCGATACCAAATGATTTCATAATCCCAGGAAAGGTTTTCCTTTTGAAAAACCCGTCGTAACTCTCAAAATCTGCCACATCAATTTCGGGCTGGTCGACTTTTCCACCATCCTTAGGATAGGGTCTGAGCCAGAGCCCAAAGAAAGGTTTGGCACCTGTAAGCAGGAACAACAGGATTATCGCACCAATCACCAGTTCTGCCGTATGCGTCATGATATAGATTTCCTCTGCCACTCCCAGACTCCTTGCAATAGCGGCCAGGTTGGGAGTTCCTCCCGTGTATACCCCGATCATCATTCCCGATATTTTCCAAATCTCAGGAATTCTATCTCTGAAAATAAAGTAACCTACAAATACAAGAACCACCACAGAGGCGACACCCAGTAACAGGGAGATAAATGTTTTCTTAGCCATTTTGGCCCATTTTACCACATTTTCAGAAAAGAGTACCAGTGGGATCCCCAGCAAAATGGTGACTCCCATGAGATCGCTTGAGATCCCCGAAATGGATTCAGGAATGATGTGCATATTTCCGATAACCAATCCCCCTGTATAGCAGATCACCACCACTCCGATCTTATTGATGATTGAGAAACGGGTACTGTAGAAAAGAAGGTAAGCAGGAAATAGAAAATAGAAGATTATTATTGCAACTCCCATACGATTTAGCTTTTTGGTATGTCCAAAAATAGTCATAAAGTTGAAAGAAAAAAGGGGAAAGGGAAAAGCTGAAAAAAGCCGGTCGCTAATGCTCCGGTTCTTCTTTTGACTTTGGACTTTAGACTTTTGGCTTCGCTGCTATTCGGGGCACTCCTTGAAGCTCTTCTCGTACTGTTCAATGGCCCTGAAACTCATACCCATGCTGGAGAATCCACCATCGTGGAAAAGGTTCTGCATGGTCACTTTGCGGGTCAGGTCCGAAAAGAGCGTAATGCAGTAACCGGCACAGTCATCGGCTGTGGCATTGCCCAGGGGCGACATCCGGTCCGAAAAGTCCTCCAACTTGTCAAATCCGCTTACACCGCTTCCTGCGGTGGTGGGTGTGGGTGATTGTGAGATGGTGTTGATACGGATCTGTTTTTCCCTTCCATACATATAGCCGAAGCTTCTGGCAATGGACTCCAGTATCGCTTTGGCATCTGCCATGTCATTGTATCCGGCAAATGTTCTCTGCGCAGCTACGTATGAGAGGGCCACCACTGAACCCCACTCCTTAATGGCATCCATCTTTCTGGCTGTACTTAACACCTTGTGGAGTGAGAATGCAGAAACATCCAGGGTCTTATGGTAATAGTCGTAATTCAGGGCATCATAATCTATTCCTTTTCGTACGTTGGGCGACATACCTATGGAGTGGAGGATGAAATCCATTTTTCCTCCGAATATCTCCATGGATTTTGTAATCAGGTTTTCCAGGTCCTCAAGGCTTGTGGCATCTACAGAGATAACCTCAGCATTGATCTTCTCGGCCAATTCATTGATGGTACCCATTCGCAGGGCTATGGGTGCGTTGGACAAGACAATTTCCGCCCCCTCTTCATGGGCTCGTTCAGCAACTTTCCATGCGATGGATTGATTGTTTAACGCACCGAAAATAATCCCTTTTTTCCCTTTAAGCAGATTGTAAGCCATTGTGATTCTATTAAAATTGTTTGATTGCTGCCCTATTAACAATTGAAAGCTCAGTTTGTGCGATGCAAGTTTTAAACCCGGAGCAGCACACGTGCATTGGACAAAGCTGCGTCTGTTATCTCTTCTCCTGAAAGCATCCTGGCAATCTCAGTAATCCGCTGTTTCGGTTGCAGTTTCCTGATCCGGGTAAAGGTAGCATCTGCCGTATCCTCCTTGTAAACAACGAAATGTTCCGTACCCATGGATGCGACCTGGGGCAAATGAGTGATGGCCATAACCTGTCGTCCCTCGGCAAGCTGGACCATGATCCCTCCTACTTTATCCGCAATCTCTCCACTTACACCTGCATCGATCTCATCAAAAATAAGGGTGGGCATCCCCTTGCGGTCCGATACCAATGATTTAATGCAGAGCATCAGCCGTGAGACTTCACCACCCGATGCAACCCTGGATATCTCTTCCAGTGGCAATTGCTTATTGGCAGAGAACAGGAACCTGATCTCATCGGATCCATATTGGTCATACCCCTCTATCTTTTCAATACCTACCTTGAATCTGGCATTGGGAATCCCCAGCACCTTCAGCTGTGACTCAATATTTTTCTGCACCTCTTCCGCAGTTGCAGCTCTTTTCAGGTGCAAAACTCCTGACAACCGCTCCAGAACACTCAGCAGTTCTGTTTTCTCCTTTACCAGGCCGTTGATCTTCTCATCAGAAAATGTCAATTCCTCAATCTTCTTGTTCAACTGGTCCCTGATGCCGATCAGCTCCTCCAGCTCCCTTACCCTGTGCTTTTGCATGAGACTGAATAACAGGTCCAGCCGCGCCTGGAATTTTTCCAGTTTGCCAGGTTCAATATCAGCTTTTTCAGCCTGGTTCTGCACTTCTGCAGTGATGTCTTTTAGCTCAATATAGGCCGATTCCATCCTCCCGGCATACTCTTGTGAAGGTGTAAAGTATTTAGCAATTTTCTGAAGCTGTATCAGTGACTCTTTAAGCTGGTCAAGGATTCCTGTAGCCTCTTCTGACAGCAACCCGGCTGAATGAAACAATGCATTTCTGATCTCTTCAGCATGCTCTACACGTTGTAGATCTGCCTCAAGGATCTCCATTTCACCTTCCTTCAGGTGGGCTGCATCCAGTTCGCTATACTGGAACTGCATATAATCCAGGTCCTCCTTCATTTTAGCAATGTCGCTCTTAACCCTTTCCAGCTCATTGCTCACACTGGTATAACGTGCATATGATGACCGGTATTCTGTGAGTTCCTTCCAGGTCCCTGCGAGATGATCGGTCACTTCCAGCTGGTAAAGATGGTCGTTAAGCTGCAGGTTTTGATGCTGTGAATGGATATCCACCAACCGATTCCCGATCTCCTTCAGCAAAGGCAGGTTCACCGGTGTATCATTTACAAAAGCGCGTGATTTACCACCGGGGGAGATCTCCCTGCGAAGGGTAGTCACCGGTTCAAAGTCCAGGTCATTTCTTTCGAACACATTGCGAACTGCATCCCCGGGAAGAAAAGACCCTTCCACAATACACTTGGCATCCTTTAGTTTTAGTACCGAAGTATCGACACGTTGACCAAGAATCAGCGACAACGCACCCATGAGGATGGACTTACCAGCTCCGGTCTCGCCGGTAATGGTGGTAAATCCTCCTGAAAACTGCATCTCCAGCTGGTCAATCAGTACGTAGTTCTTGATGTATAGGGACTGAATCATATGGGGCCCGCCTAAATAGTTTGCTCCAGTATAGCACTGTATTTTTTGATATTGGGCTTATCCACCTCAATTAAAATAGTATGTGCACGGCTCCTCTCTTCGGGATAGGACTCGGTGTAGACACTCACCAGTTCGTCCACCTTGGCATCGAACACCAGCCTTAACAGGTACATGTATGGGTCGGGTCGTTTCCTGTACACCTGCTGAATCAACTCCAGGCTGTTGGTAATCTCAGCCCTTCCTTCCGCCACTTTTTCATCCAATAGATCCAGTCCCAGTCTGTGATACCTGTAGTTAAACTCCCTTATTGGCTCATAGTCCGTATCGAGCATGTCCTTCACCAGCCAATACCTGCTTTTATGCGCCAGATCATCCAGGGGTTTCCACCCGCTTTCCGCCACGTTCTGCGCATTCAGCACAATTTGTTCAGCATTTGTAAAATAGGTACTTCCCCCAAAAAGGGAAAAAGTATCATAATCCAGTCCCAGAACATAGTAGGCATAAAAGGCAAGGATGGCCGTAAGATTCGATGAATGTGAATTCAGGTCGAACTCCAGCGGTGAAAATTCCACATACCTGAAATGTATATCATTATCCACAAAGTTGAGGGTAACGGTATTGTAGTTGCTGTTAAAAACAGGTCTTCTGGCCTGGACCGAAAGGGTACCTTTAAACTCATCGGCCGATATCTGTTCTGTAATGTTGAACATTAAATTGCATTCAATGCGCTCATCCATGGTATAGACATGATTGGTCCATACCCGGTTGTTCATAAATTCATAGATTGCATTCTGAAGGGTCTGGAAAACCTGCTTATTGGTCCCCTGGATCTGCTGACTCACAACCTGGACATTACATCTGAATTCTTGTCCGTGAAGGAACGGAACCATCACCAGTAAGACAATAATTATAAAAGTCGTTTTACGCATTTCCCATCATCTTTACCACCCGGTCCACCAGATCTGCTGCCACCTGGCTTTTGAGCTTCAGTTCAAATTCATCCGTGTTCCCGAAACGATCGATCATGGTCACCCTGTTGGTATCGGTACCAAAACCAACCCCCTCCTCTCTCAAGGAATTGAGCACCATAAGATCCATATTCTTTTTCTGCAATTTTGAACGGGCATGTTCCACTTCATGATCGGTTTCAAGTGCAAAACCCACAAAAATCTGTTCATCTCCTTTTTTCTTTCCCATCTCAGCCGCAATATCCTTTGTGAGTTTCAGTTTGATGGTCCACTCATCCGATCCACGCTTTACCTTTTTTGAAGAAGTTTCAACAGGAGTGAAATCAGAAACAGCCGCATTAAAAACTGCCACATTCATGCTGTCAATCAAATCCTCACATGCATCAAACATCTCTGCAGCTGAAGTAACATTTATTACCTCTACTCCGGCAGACCGGGTCCCTACGGAAACCGGACCGGATATAAGGAATACCTTCGCACCTCGGGCAGCAAATGCCTCTGCAATGGCATAACCCATCTTTCCAGAGGAGTGGTTGCCAATAAAACGAACTGGATCGATGTTTTCGTGTGTAGGACCGGCGGTAACCAGAACCTGTTTATTCAGAAGTTTTTTTTTAGAAGGTCCTGCATCGAGTTGCCTGATAAATTTGATGATCTCTTCAGGTTCTTCCATTCTGCCACGACCCTCCAGGCCACTGGCCAACTCACCCTTTCCAGGCTCGATCACCTGATTTCCAAACCCCTTTAGTATGTTCAGGTTTTGCTGTGTCGATGGATGCTCATACATGTCCATGTCCATTGCAGGAGCAACTACGACAGGACACCGGGCTGATAAATAGGTGGTTACAAGAAGATTGTCTGCTATACCATGGGCCATCTTACCAAGTGTGGTGGCTGTAACTGGTGCAATAAGCATCAGATCGGCAGTAACTCCCATCTCCACATGGCTGTTCCAATCGCCTCCTTCTGAACCGAAAAAATCGGAAAGTACAGTTTTACCGGAAAGGGCTGAGAATGTAACAGGTCCCACAAATTCTTTCGCAGAAGCAGTCATAATCACCTGGACATGTGCCCCTTCCTTGATCAGGAGTCTGAGCAAATAAACCGCCTTGTAGGCCGCAATGCTTCCAGTTACTCCGAGAATAACGCGTTTTCCTGTGAGTTCCATCAGGAAAAAATTAGACTACTGTGGTTCTATTTCAGGTGTTTCGTTGATCCTGAAATATATCTGGTCTTCGGTTAATTCCTGCAGGGAAATAAGGGAAGGTTTTGGCAACCGCTCGAAAAATTTGGAAATTTCGATCTGCTCGGGATTTTCAAAAACCTCTTCAAGATTGTCAGTATAAGAGGCGAATTCCTCAAGCTTTCTGTTCAACTCCAGCTTCATCTCTACACTGATCTGGTTTGCCCTTTTGGAAGCTATAACCACCGTTTGATAAATGTTATTAATATCAACATCCAGATCATTAAGATCCCTTGTGATGGTTGTAAGCGGCGCTTGTGTTTTTTTGTAATCCATTGATTATGATTCGTTATTTTGACTTGCTAAAAACTTGTTCGAAGTTTCAAAAATCCTTTTGGCCTCCCTGGAGTGGGAGCTTTCAGGAAATTCTCCGACAAAACTGTAATACTCATCCAATGCTGCCTGAAAACGTTCCCTTTGCTTGCTGGGAATGCTTTTATCGGCAAGCAGGTATGATGATTTAAGTATTAGAAACATCAATTCCTCCCTGTACCCTGTGTCGGGATATTCAATAAGACTGTTACGCAGTGCCAGAATGGCTGACTTATAATATCCCAGGTCATAATAGAGTCTGGCACTTATAAATGATTTCTCCACCAGCTTATCACTCATTTCAACAATGATCTCCTGGCATTCGTTCAATTTATCTGAACTGGGATACTTAACCATGAACATCTGCAAGGCAGTTATGGTCCTGAAGGTGTTGTCCTGATCCAACTCAGCACGTGGAGATTGCTTGTAAAAACAATAGGCAGTCATGAAATCAGACTCCTCAACATAATTACTATTGGGATAGGTCACCGAGAGTTCACTGAAATAATGGCCTGCCATCATATAGTCGCGTTGTCCATAATAACTCTTTGCCTGATAGTACTTTACAGTGTCCGCTTTGGTGGTTCCCCTGAAGATGTTTGACACCTGATCAAATAATGTTCCAGCCTTCACATATTCCCCCTCTTCGTAAAGCGTGAGGGCGGAATCAAACTTCTTTTGATAATCACTACTCTTCAATAATTTCTCATATTCACCACACCCACTAAGGATTATTGCAATCCCTGTAATCACTACACCAATTATAACCCTGTTTTTAAACATTGCGCAAAAGTACAATTATAGATTTAATAATAAAAGACTTAAATGATTATTTACCATACATAAGAAACAATAACCATTCCATTTTATTGCATAATAGACCCAAATTTAATGCAATAGTTAATGTGTTAAGTCAGTTTAATATCGACCCATAAAAAAAATAGTTAAATTTGCAGCCTGTAATAACTTAAAACTTAAATCTGTGGACATTTTTGAAAGAATTACCAAGAACAGAGGTCCCATTGGACAATACCAGAAGGCAGGACATGGGTACTTTGCATTTCCCAAACTAGAAGGAGAAATCTCGGCCCATATGAAATTCCGTGGCAAGGAAGTACTTACCTGGAGTCTCAACAACTACCTCGGACTTGGAAATCATCCCGAAGTAAGAAAGGCCGATGCTGCTGCTGCTGCCGAATATGGAATGGCCTACCCCATGGGTGCCAGGATGATGTCGGGTCAAACCCGCAAACACGAAGAGCTTGAGCAGGCATTGGCTTCCTTCGTTCAAAAGGAGGATGCATTCCTCCTCAATTATGGATACCAGGGAATGACCTCGATCATCGATGCTCTCACCACCCGTAACGATGTGATCGTTTACGATTCGGAATCGCATGCCTGCATCCTCGATGGTATGAGGATGTCACTGGCCAAGCGGTTTGTATTCCCGCATAACAACATGGAGAATCTTGAAAAGCAGCTTGAACGTGCAGTGAAGCGTGCCGATCAGCAGGGCGGGGGTGTGCTTCTCATCACCGAAGGTGTATTTGGAATGGCCGGAGACCTGGGTAACCTGAAGACGATTTGCGAACTTAAAGAAAAGTTTGATTTCAGGCTGCTGGTGGATGACGCACACGGTTTTGGAACCATGGGCGCCACTGGCATGGGTACCGGAGAACACTTTGGTGTACAGGATAAGATTGACCTCTACTTCTCCACCTTT
>JAUVKN010000177.1 GCA_030596245.1 Bacteroidia bacterium
TTCTGATTCATCCAGTACAAAGACCCATTGTCCGCCGGTGGTCTGGTAAAATCCGCCCTTGGTAAGCAATACACCATTCTTGGATTCTCCCAGTTGCAACCTGATCCTGGAGGTCTGACCGATCCTGATCTGTTCAGGTACTTCATCGGTAAATACCATATCCACAGCAAAACGGCCGTTCTGAACCTCCGGGTAGATCTTTTTGATAATACCGGTGTATGGAGTACTGGCAAAATCACACTCTCCATAAAGATCCCTTTGAATACGCGCTATGTAATGCTCATCGATATCCACCCTCAGTTTATAGGAATCTAGCACATTGATGGTCCCCACCCGGTTTCCATAGGTGATCACTTCTCCTATTTCCGGATTAAGCGTGGCCAGCTCACCATCGATGGAAGCCTTGATATTAAGGTTCTCCAATCTCCTGCGAATGATCCGCATGCTCTCTTCCATGCTCTGGACAGACGATTCCAGTGATCCGATCTGAATGGATCTGTATATGGAATCATTATGGTAGTTTTCAATGAGCAGTTCCGACAACTCACTTGTGGTCTCATATGCTTCCCTGGACTGGTCAAAATCCTCTCTGGAAATATGTGATTGTTCAAACAGGATCACATTGTTGTTATAAATTCGCCTGTACTGAGTCACCCTGGTCTCCAGTTCAATAATTTGTTGCTTATAGTTGAGCCTGGTTTGCTCCATTTGCAGTCTGGCTGTACGCGACTCGTTGATGGCCCGTACTACCTGAGCCTGGTTGTTTGTAATCTCCAGCAAAAGGTTGTCGTTGCTTAACCGAAGAATCACATCACCCTTTTTCACCATATTTCCCTCTTCGATGAAGATCTCTTCGACCCTGCCACCTTCAACCGCATCCAGGTAAATGGTTGTTATAGGTTCCACAGTACCCTGTACAGTGATATAATCCTGGAATACATCCTGCTTTACCTCTTCAATGGTGATACGTGACACATCCAGGTTATACTTGGAGCTTTTATCTCCAAAAATGATAATCCCAAAAACAGCAATCATCAGTGCCCCGAATAAAACGTACCAGATATTTTTCCGGGTCAATCCCCGTTTCTTTTCAAGTTTGCGGTCCATTCCGTCCATTTCGGTCATATGCAAAGTTTTTATTACACCTTCATCTTGCACCTATTATGCCAAAAGAAACAAAAAATTGATTATCACGACCTTAGATAACATAAGAGGAACATGGACCCATAAAAAGTGTTCGATTTTGGGATTAATGTGTACGAATTCGTACACTTCATAGGAAAAAAAACCTATATTTATTGGAGAAATGTATTGAATCTGAACGATTTGAATCCTAAGGCACTCTTTTTGTATAATCTAGCTATCAACTGACACTAATCATTGGACATGGAACAAAAAATTGGAAGAATCCTGGCAGTGGATGACAATGAAGACATCCTATTCGCCCTGAAATTATTGTTGCGTCCGCATGTTGAGATCATCGAAACCCTCACTGGTCCGGAACGCATTCCTGAAATGATGCAGAAACAGGACTGGGATGTGGTCCTGCTGGATATGAATTTCACAAAAGACGCCATCAGCGGACAGGAAGGTTTTGATGCACTTTCCCAGATTCTTGAAATTGACGCACAGGCAGTAGTCGTATTTATCACAGCCTATGGTGATGCTGAAAAAGCGGTAAAATCCATTAAAATGGGAGCAACCGACTTTATCCTGAAACCGTGGCAGAATGAAAAGATCCTGGCCACAATCAATTCGGCCATTAGTCTGCGCCGCACAAGAATACAGGCACAAAACCTGAAACTTAAGCAACAGGAGATCAGTGCAGTGCTTGACCAGCCCTACACCGACTTCATTGGGCAATCGCCCGAGATGTACGAAGTATTCAACACCATTAAAAAAGTAGCAGCCACAGATGCCAACGTATTGATCCTGGGAGAAAACGGAACTGGTAAAGAGCTTGTGGCAAGAGCCCTCTACCGGAACTCCCTGCGGAAGGACGAAGTTTTTATCAGTGTTGACCTGGGATCCATTCCTGAAACCCTGTTCGAAAGTGAACTTTTCGGTCACGAAAAAGGAGCCTTTACAGATGCGCATAAGATGAAACAGGGACGGTTCGAGATTGCCTCTTCCGGAACCCTGTTCCTGGACGAAATCGGGAATCTCACCTACCCCCTTCAGTCAAAGCTCCTGACCGTAATGGAACGCCGGGAGATCACAAGGGTGGGTTCCACCAAACCCATTACCATTGATGTTCGCATGATCTGCGCCACCAACAATAACATTCACCAGGATGTTGCCGATGGTGTATTCCGCCAGGACCTGCTCTATAGAATTAATACAGTGGAGATCCCTCTGCCGGCCCTTCGTGACCGAACCGGTGATGTTCCACTGCTGGCCGACCATTTTCTGAAGATCTATAGCCGGAAGTACCGGAAATCGATCCGGAATATCCAGTCCGCTGCCATTAAAAAACTGAACCAGTACACCTGGCCGGGAAATGTCAGGGAGTTGCAACACGCCATCGAAAGGGCGGTAATCATGTGCGATGGAAGCAGTCTTAGTCCCGATGATTTCATCTTATCTTCAGGAGTGAAAAGCAGTGGTGGACTGGAATTGGAATCTTATAACCTGGAGGATATCGAAAAGACAATCATCGAAAAAGTACTGAAAACCAACCAGGGTAATGTGACACAGGCCGCCACCCAGCTTGGACTGACCCGTACGTCACTTTACAGAAGGATGGAAAAACATGGTCTTTAAGCAATTCCGCTTTAATATTGTCCTGAGGGTGCTGTTGATCACTTCCACGTGCCTTGCCCTGTTCATCACCCTGAACAGCACCTTCACCTTTACACCCATTCTGGTTGCCGGACTCATCATCTACCAGGTCTGGTCCCTGATCAGGTATGTGGACCGCACCAACAGGGAGCTGGCCAGTTTCCTGGAGTCCATTCGTTACTCAGAATTCACACGCTCCTTCAAGATCAGTGACAACAGTTCATCTTTTGATGAGCTCAATCAAGCCTTTAATGATGTGATGAAGGATTTTCAGCAGGTCAGATCGGAGCGTGAGGAGCATTTTCACTACCTGCAGAACATCGTTCAAAATATCGACGTGAGTATCCTGGCTTATCAAAGGGACGGGACCGTTGAAATGATCAATCCCGCAGCCAAAAAGCTCTTTCAGATAAATACACTGAGGGATATTAATAAGCTGAGATCACTCAGTGACGAACTGGCCAATACACTGCTCGCCATCAATCCAGGCGAAAACAAACTGGTGAAGGTTCAGGACGAAGAAGATATACTGCAACTGGCCATCTATGCTACCGAATTCAAGGTAAAAGATAAGGTGATCCTTTTGAGCACCATTAAAAACATCCAGAATGTGCTGGAAGAACAGGAAACAGAAGCATGGCAGAAGCTGATCAGGGTACTCACCCACGAGATTATGAACTCCATCGCACCTATTTCCTCCCTCTCCTCCACCGTGGAATCGATGGTCAAACCCTACGCCGCAGGCGAGAAAAGCACACCCGAAATAGAACTTGAGACGGTAAAGGAGATTCAGGCTGCCCTGCAGACCATCAACAAACGTAGTACAGGGTTGATGACCTTTGTGGAGACTTACCGGAGCCTGACCAAAATTCCGGTACCCAATTTTGCCCAGGTGAAAATGAATGATGTTATGCAGAATGTGCATACCCTGATGAAGAAGGAGGTTCAGCAGAAGAATATTGAGCTATCCACCTCCATAGAACCCGATACCATTGAGGTCCAGATGGATGAACAGATGATAGAACAGGTCATCATCAACATGGTTAAGAATTCGCTCCAGGCCCTTACCGGGTGTAAAGAGGGTATGATCCAGATCAGGGGATTCTATAATAAAAGGGGGAGACCCACCATCCAGGTCATCGACAACGGACAGGGGATCCTGAGCGATGTGATTGATAAAATATTTATTCCCTTCTTCACAACCAAACGGAGTGGATCGGGTATCGGCCTGAGTCTCTCCCGACAAATCCTCAGATTGCATGGAGGAACCATCACCGCCCAGTCGATCCCCAACAAAGAGACCATTTTCACAATGACTTTCTGAGAGAATTTCTCTATCTTGTTTTCCAGATGTGCAATGTTCCCAAATGCACTCCGTTTTATGAGCAGAACATTCCCAATGATCAACCTATGAAAAAACGCTTAAGTCAGATCGTTTTATTAACACTGGTGATAAATGCAAACGCGCAGTTAAAAACTTACCTCAACCTGGAAGCCGGTCCCCAGTGGAGCCTGATCAAAGTGGCAGATCAGGGTGGATACTTCCAGCACGCCAACGTTAAAAGTTCCATGGCCGGAATCACCATCGGACAGGAATTTATGCCAAACCTGTCACTCGTTACCGGGATTTATTACCAGACCTACGTGGATGGGATCAATATGATTGATGATCGCCCAGAGCAATCAAGGTGGCCAAACTATACCGCTTATCTGATTCCCCTGAGGGCTGAATACCGGGTCCAGTTCTCCGAATTTCCGGTTAGTTTTACTCCCAGGCTGGGATACATGTATGGAGTGATTTCCCATCCCGAAACAGGTTATCAGGCCTCTGGTGTTCTTTCGGCCCCCGACGGAACAGCCCTGGGATATGACCTGACGCATGAGTATGGGTCAGAAAGTCTGCATATGCTGGAAACAGGAATCGGTCTTAATCTCAGGTTCTTCGGGAGCTGGCAGGCATCACTCAACCTCTCTTACCTGACTGGATTTACCGAACCTGCATCCACTTCGATCACCTATTCCGGTATGGGTGCACCTGTGAATTCAGCCACCTATACCACCAAGGGGAATACCCTCTACAGCTCCCTTGCTTTCAGTGTCCCGGTGAGCGATATTTGGCAGAACAAGGATTACCGAATCCGTGCCAGAATCGAAAATTCGGCCTATGCAGGAAAACCCACAGATTTAAAGGGGGAGGTTTATGTGGGAGGTGAGCTGGGTTCACTCTGGCGCCTGTTCCACATCACCAATCCTGCCATCGGAGCCAGACCCATGACTGACCGGGGTATTTTCCGGTACGCCAACCTGCATGCGGGTGGCTATGTGGGATATATGTTCAGCGATGAACTGGGAATCGATCTCGGGGTCAATTACCAGCGATCCAGTACTTTCTACGCACTCATGTACGATCACGAGGTGGACTTTGTGATAAATGTCCCGGCACCCCTGTTCCTGGAGGTTCCCTTAAGGATCAGGTATTTTTACAATCTATATAAGGAGAAGCTTCATTATGTGGTGTACGGCGGGGCCTCTCTGCTCACCCATTTCAGTTCGGGAAGCTTTAACCTGGGAGGGGGTGATTTCACTTACAACGACCCTGTGTCAGGAGCCCCGGTTAACGCTTCTACCTCTTACGATGCTTCACGACCCTCTAGATTCAGGCCCGCCATGCGCATTGGAACCGGTGTTGAATATTTGCTACCCATTAATTTTCCCCTGATTGCCACCCTCTATGTCAATTACATGCATGGCTTCATCTCCGCAGACGAGATCCGGATCACCAACACGCTATCGGAGAGTCCTTCCGTAAGCATGGTTTACTATAACGGAAGTGGCTGGAGCCTGGATGTGGGTGTTAAGATTCCCTTCAGGTTTGGTGAAGGAGGCAGATGTGGCACGCGCCCGGAAAGAGAGTAGCGATCATGAGAGGAACCATGGTCATAACTCTCTGCCTGATCACTGTTATAGCAGGAACCCGTGAATGATGCGAAAACCGGACTTCCGGTCTACTATAAGATCCAGCTCAACCGCATCGATTTACGCAACCCGTAATCGATTTACGCAACCCGTAATCGATTTTTCGCGTCATCATAGTATAGTTCATTGAACACTTAAACCAGACAGTTATGAAAAAATCAATATTGATGATAGCCGCAGTGACTGCTATGATGCTTTTATGGCCCTCGTGCACACAGGTTGAAGAGACCGGAAAACTCCAGTTCGGACTTGAGTTATCGGATGACTCAACACTGAAATCTGTGGTGAATGGATACAATGTTACCGCCGCACTTGTCACCATCATCAGTGAAACCGGAGAGTTGATTTATGACAAAGAGCCGTTGCCCATTTACAGATTCGGAAATGAGTACACCACCAAATCACTTGAACTACCCATGGGGAAATTCCATCTCAGTGAATTCATGCTGATCGATTCCTCCGGTACAGTACGCTGGGCAACCCCAAAAGAAGGTTCCAGGTTGGCTCACCTGGTCCGAAATCCTCTGCCCATCCCATTCAGCATCAGTCCCGAAGAAACCACAAGTCTTGATATCCAGGTCATCCGGGTGAAGGATCATCCACCGGCCGATTTTGGATATGTGAACTTCGACATTGGATTCGTTGAGAGGTTTTGCCTCAAAGTGTTTTATTCATCCCGGTGCATGGAGGAGTGGAATGACTCCATCCTGGGACCTGATGGTTCCGGGGCCCCTGTTTTCCAACCCATGCTGACCATCTGGAAGAATGAACGCATGCTGGTACACGAACCACTTGCAGTAGGATTGAACCGGTTTATCGTACCCATGGTAACCGACTGGTACCGGCTGACTGCCACCGATTGCCACGGACAGGTTATCTACGAAGAGAAAATACCTCTGAAAGAACTGCTGGAACACCGGTGCCGGGACAACTTTGAACCCCTGATGATCTATCGGGATCCGGTTCCGGGCATCATCATCACCCCCGAAGGATTGAAGGAGCCCACCATCAGACAGGGTGTATTCGGGAGTATAACCCTTCCGGTGGATGATACATTGTACACCGAGAATCACGACGTATACCCGGTGATCAGGGATATCTACTTCTATCCTTATTATTCCATCATGGATTCGGTCATGACTTTAGCTCCGGTCGATTGCTATTTCCCCCAGGAATTTCTTCCAACAGAACCGGTGGCCATTGTCAGGTCCAACTCAGACGGATTTTTCCAGGTTCCCCTGCCAGAGGGTGATTACCTGTACCTGGTGAAGGAGGGCGACCGGTACTTCATGGATGCATACGTCAGCTCTCACCTCCCGGGCTTTGTGAAGGTCTATCCGGGGGAGGTAACCTGGCTGATGATCCATGTGATCGATTGCTCCATGTGGATGAATGATACGAACCCATGAGGCTGTCTCAAAAGTCTTCTTTTGATTAATTCTGAGGGATACTTTTTCGTAACGTGCTTGTTCACTGCGTGAAAAATGCCAGGTTACTTCCAAAGTATCCCTCAGAAAAATAGTGAGGCTGACCCTTTTGAGACAGTCAAATACGTTTCGCGAGATTCATCGGGTTTTTCTATCTTTGGGAAAACCCGTTTTTTTATGTCCAGGGAGCAACTCCATCACACATATTCCAACCGAATTGAACAGTTCCACGAAGCGTTCCGGGAGCGCACCAGGCTGGTCAACTACATATCACTGGCCCGGTTCATTTCTCTGGTGGCCATGGTCTGGTTCCTGGTAATAGGTATCCGGGACCAGGGATTCCTTTTTTATACACTCTCCTTTCTGATGGTTGTTCTGTTCCTGGTCCTGGTAAGCCTGCACAACAAACATAATGTACACCGGGAACTGCTCAGACAGCTGAAGTCACTCAACGAAACGGAGCTATCGTGCCTTGACCACTCTTTTCATTCCCTTCCCGATGGAGGCCACCATGCCGAGGCCTCACATCCCTGGTCCCATGACCTGGACATTTTCGGCGTGGGATCTCTGTTTCAATACCTGAACCGCACAGCCACCCTGAAGGGAGATGAATTGCTTGCCGGACTGCTCACCACAGAACCTGAGAATATTGATACCATCACATTGAGACAAAAGATCATCAGCGATCTAAAGGAGCGCATTGATTTCCGGCAAAACTTCATTGCCCGCGGACATCTGGTTGAAGAGAAGGAGGATGATCTTAAGGAGATCTCCCGTTGGTTGTCAGCATCATCCTACATTCAAAAGAACAGGTGGCTATTCTACCTGGCCCTGCTGGTGAGCGGGATTGCTGTGACAATTATTGTTGGCGGTTTCTTTGACCCATCCAGATACTGGTACCTGTTGTACCTCATGGTGTTCAATTTTACCATGCTCTCTCCCTTCCTGATGCGTACCAACCGTTACCAGGCATCGATCTCCAAAAAACACCAGCTCCTGGAGGGCTACGCCGAGCTTTTGAAAATCATTGCAAACACCAGATTTGAACATCCCGATCTGGTTAAAAAGAGTCAGCAGGCCCGTGTAGGAATGAAGGAGGTGAAAAAGCTTTCAAAACTGCTCAATATTTTTGATCAGCGACTCAACATGCTGCTGGGCGTGATGTTCAATGGTTTTTTCCTGTTTGATTTTATCATGGTTCACCTGCTGGAAAACTGGAAACAGAAGAACAGGAAGCAGATCATGGAGTGGATAGAGCTAACCGGGTGGACCGATGCCATGATCAGCCTTGCAGGCTTCGCTTACAATCACCCTGACTTCACAATACCCGAATTTGGAGTTGATCAGGATCTCTTTGAACTAAAGGGCCTTGGTCACCCGCTGATCCCGGATCACAAAAGGGTGGTGAATGATATCCTCATCGAAGGCGAAAAGGTGGTGGTCATTACAGGAGCAAATATGGCCGGAAAATCCACCTATTTGCGTTCCCTGGGGATCAATACTGTCCTGGCATATGCCGGTTGTCCCGTTTGTGCT
>JAUVKN010000322.1 GCA_030596245.1 Bacteroidia bacterium
CTGGCGCCAAGGGATATTGTGGCCAGGGCCATTGACAATGAGATGAAGATACATGGCCACGATTTTGTCTACCTCGATACCACTCATCTTGAGGAGAATGCCCTGAAGGATCATTTCCCCAACATCACTGCAAAATGTCAATCCCTGGGCATTGATATAGCAAAAGATATGATTCCTGTGGTGCCTGCCGCCCACTACCAGTGTGGAGGGATCAAGGTGGATCTGGATGCCCAGACAGGGATCAAACGGCTATACGCGGTGGGGGAGGTATCCTCCACGGGATTGCATGGAGCAAACCGACTGGCCTCCAATTCATTGATTGAGGCTATTGTGTTTGCCGACCGTGCAGTAAAACACGCCTCCAGGCAGGCGCCAGGCTATCAATATGCTTCAAGCATTCCTGATTGGGATGACACCGGCACCTCCCACCCCGAGGAGATGGTGCTGATCACCCAGAACCTGAAGGAGGTAAAACAGATCATGACCAATTATGTGGGAATTGTACGGTCTGACCTGCGTTTGAAAAGGGCCACTGCCAGGTTGGAGATCATTTACAGGGAGACTGAGGATCTCTATAGAGACTCCTGTGTTTCTCTGAGGATCTGCCAGCTGCGCAACCTGATCAATGTGGGGTACCTGGTGATCAAAATGGCCCAGGCCAGGAAGGAGAGCAGAGGACTTCATTACAACCTGGATTATCCCAGGAGAGCCGAAAATGGCGAATCCACACTCTAATTCGACTTTTCGACCTTCGACCGTCGACCTTTGACCTTCGACTAACGACGACCTTCAACCTTCGATTTACGATTCTTTGACTTTCGACTCTTTGACTTACCCTTTATCCCAGAATCCTCCGGCCACATCAGGCTTGTAAGCGCCATAGGTTTCCCTGATCTGTTCCAGCAGGTCAAAGATCTCATCCACCTCCAGGGTAGTAAGTAATTTCAATCGCATCTCTTTGAAATGTGGGAGTCCTTTGAAGTAATTGGAAAAGTGACGGCGCATTTCGTACACGCCCACTGGTGCTGACTTAATTTCAAGGGATTTGGAAAATTGCAGTTTGGCCATATCCACCTTTTCTGAAACTGTGGGATCGGACAGCAGTTCATTGTGCTCCAGGTAGTGTTTTACATGCCGGAACAGCCAGGGTTTTCCAACAGCTGCCCTTCCGATCATGATCCCATCCACTCCGAACCGGTCAAAGGCTTCTTTTGCCTCCACGGGATTTGTGATGTCCCCGTTGCCTATGATGGGAATGTGCATCCGGGGATTTTTTTTCACCTCCCCGATCAGGGTCCAGTCAGCCGTTCCCTTGTACATCTGCGCGCGTGTCCGCCCATGGATGGTAAGCGCACTGATTCCCAGATCCTGCAGCTCTTCAGCCACCTCCACGATCACCTTGTTGCTATCATCCCAGCCCAATCTGGTTTTCACAGTCACCGGTACCGTTGAGGCTTCAACAATGGCCCGGGTCATCTCCATCATAAACGGGATGTTGGCAAGCATACCGGCTCCGGCCCCACGGTTGGCAATTTTCCTGACCGGACAACCATAGTTGATGTCGATAATCTCGGGTTTAGAATCCAACGCACGGTAGGTTGCCTCCACCATTGATTCTATGATGTGTCCATAGAGCTGAATGCCCATGGGTCTCTCGTAATCGAATATCTCCAGCTTTTTAACACTCTTGGACCCATCCCTGATCAGTCCATCCGACGAAATGAATTCGGTATACATCACATCAGCCCCGAATTTCTTGCACAGGAACCTGAAGGAAGGATCGGTAATATCCTCCATGGGTGCAAGGAAAAGGGGTTGGTGACCGAGATCAAGATCGTCAATTCGCATGGTGAATAATTAATGTAGGAACTAACCTTTCAAATCGCTTTCTTTGTGCTTTAAATCCGCAGTAAAAATACAAAAATTAGTGGGTAAGAGAGCATTGCTTGCCGGATTGAGACCGGCAGAAAAATTCCTGTTTACAGTAGTGATCCTTTTTATTCTGGGATTGGTCTTCCAGTTCCTGGGAGCTTTCCTTGCCGCATGGATCTATGGTTTTGGTATCTCTGAGATCCTCACACTTGGTGCGTTTGACGATCCCAGGTATGTGGCCGCATCAAAGTTGATACAGATCCTGGGAGCCATAGGCACATTTATCATTCCGGCTTTATTGTTTTCATACCTTTTCGAAGGAGACATTTTTTCATATTACCAGTTTCGCAATCCTGCAAAGAGTATCCCGATGTTGCTGATCATTGCCATGATGATCGCAGTTATCCCATTTATCAATTATCTGGCTGAGATCAATTTGAAATTGGAATTTCCAATTAGAGCTGTGGATAGGTTTCTTCGGAGTCTTGAGCATGAGGCGGAAGAGGTGATGCGTGCATTTACCACAACCCGGACCGTAGGTGGATTGCTGGTGAACCTGTTAATGATTGGTGTGATTGCAGCAGTGGGAGAGGAGTTGATCTTCCGGGGTCTGCTTCAGAGGCTAATGTATGGGATGGTGAAGAATGTGCATGTGGCTGTTTTGATCACAGCCATCCTTTTTAGTGCCTTTCATTTTCAATTCTTCTCGTTCCTGCCACGATTTGTATTGGGTCTCATTCTTGGATACCTGATGTACTACGGACGTTCCATATGGTATCCCATACTGGCCCATTTCGTGAATAATACGATGGGTGTGATCTACTACTATTTCTACTCCAGGGGAAGTGCGGATGATATGTTGGAAGAGATAGGCACCAGTTCATTGATGCCCATGGCTGCGGTGATAAGTCTGTTTGTATTTGCCTTCTTTTTTGTCGTCTGGTATTACCAGACAGGGGGGTTTACTACCCGATCTCCTCTATCCGGGGAGATTGAAAAAGATTGACATTGTTCAGTTCACTCTTCCTGAACACATAGACCAGTCCATATTCTGAAGATTTTTCCCTGCGCATCTCTTCAGGCAGGTCATTGAAAGTATTTTCAACTTCGTTCCAGATCTGCTGGATGACTCCGTCCACCTGGGAACGTTTTTCATTCAATTGTTCCTGTGCACGCTGACTCCTTTTTTTCAGGCTTTTCTGGTAGTTATGGTACTCCATGAATTTGTCATAGTGGACCTTCAGAACGGCAATGGTAGGATTGGTAACCGGGCTTAAACCCATGTTCCGCCTTTTCTGTTCGCCATCAATCAACTGCTGACCCCAGCTAATAATCTCCTCTTCCGTGTTGAGTGAGGGCACCTTTTTCTCTTCTTCAACCAAACCAAAAAAGTTTCTGGTGTCAGGAACAATGTCGCCCCGCGAAATGGCCATATTTACCACCTGGATGAAGTGGGATATGTAAAGCCTGACCTTCTTGAGACGTTTTTGATACTCCTTATTTTTTTCTGCCTGAATGTTCAGCGAATTTTTATGTTCAAAGATGGCAGATTCAAATACGGGGAGTACCGATTGAATTCTTCGATAAGAGGTCGGACTAAAGGCCAGTTTAAATGGGGGAACATCCCGTCCCTTTTCATGGGCACACTTGATGGATTTCAAGCGGGCAGAGTCAGTGTTAGGTAATCGGCGGTAGGGCATGTTAGTAAAATTGTTGATAAATTGTTAAACAAGGATTAGTCAAGTGCGAATATAGGAATTTATTATTACCATGCAAGTCTATTCGCATTTTTTTACGGTTTGGGTATTAAAAGGTTACAATATGGATCTTTTAAATTGAGATTTTAGCTTGATAAATTTTGAAGTGGTGTATAACATGAGGTTATCACATCAAAGTAAATGGCGGTTTTGGACTCTTTGTCAAAAATTGAAACTACTTTTATGCCTCTTCAACTTAAATCGCTAACAATTAAATTTTAAAGAATATGTTTCCAAAAGAGGTCTATTGGCAGAGAAGAAAAATGCTTCGCGAGTTGGTGGGTGACGGTCTTATCCTGTTCCCGGGAAATGAGGAAAGTTCCATGAATTACAAAGACAATACCTATCATTACCGGCAGGATAGTAATTTTCTCTATTTCTTCGGGATCAATAAGCCAGGATTTTACGGAGTATGTGATGTGCAAGCAGGCAATGACATACTTTACGGAGATGACATCACCATGGCAGATATCATCTGGATGGGCAATCAACCTTCGGTAAAAGAGTTGGCAGAAGAGGTAGCTGTTGAGTCAACTGACTCACTGTCGAATCTGCAAAATGACCTTCGCTCGGCACTGAGATCTGGCCGGAAGATTCATATCCTTCCCCCCTACCG
>JAUVKN010000070.1 GCA_030596245.1 Bacteroidia bacterium
AGCATAAGTGACAAGGCTGGCAGGGCGCCCTATTTCCTCATTTTTGATGGCAGCGGCGCTTTTATCAAAGCGATTAAGAATCCGGCCCAGTACAAACAAGGCGGAGCCAGTTCGAGTGTAACGGCACTGCTCAAAAATGAGTCGGTTAAAACCTTTATCGCGGTTAATTTTGGCGCTAAAATGGAAAATAATTTGAAGGCTGCTGGAATAGAATATCACGAATATAAGGGAATCGCTAAAGAAGTTGTCGAAACCATCATTAATAAACAGGTCCAGTGAAGATGCACATAATTAAACTCTCTTTTTTTGTGATTTTATTTTCCCATTCATCATTTGTTTTGGGGCAGAACAGCCTGCCGGTTTCAGCCAGAGGAGATGAGATTCTCAAAAAGGTGGATGAAGTCTTATCGCCAGGCTCGGTGGAATTTTACCGCAAGCTGATTAACGTAGAGCCCGACGGCGACAAAAAGGAATTTGTTTTTTACTCGGTTAAAAAGGACCGAGACAAGGTGGCAATGCTCTATCTTTTACCGGCAAGTGATAAGGGCCGGGCCACACTGAGACTGGGTGATAATATGTGGTTATATATTCCCAGGGTGGGCAAACCCATTCGCATCACCAGTATGCAGTCCATCGTCGGTGGCGTATTCAACAATTCCGATATCATGCGCCTGGATTATTCAGTTGAATATGATGTGGTAAAATTGGATGAATCCGGCGATAGTTACGTTCTTGATTTAAAAGCAAAAACCAGGACCGTATCTTACGACAGTCTGAAAATGTGGGTGATCAAAAAAAATAATATTGTACAAAAAGTGGAATGTTACGCGCCATCTGGTAAGCTAATTAAAACACTGGAATTCACACAGGTCAAGGATTTCGGAGGCGGTATTGTACGTCCGGCGGTCATTGAAACTACCAGCCCGCTGTACCGGGGTTACAAATCAGTAATGATTTATTCTGATATTAAGCGAAAGAGCCTCCTGGATGAAGTATTCACCCTGGATTACCTTTCACGATTGGGTGAACTGCGATGAGTTTATTTAAACGACTAATTTATTACAGCCTGCTCATCGCTTCTCCTATTTTGTGGAAAACAGCGGAAGCCCAGGATTACGAATTCGAAATTCCTGCGGAAGAAGAAGCTGCAAAACTCGAATTTAACGGTAATCTTGACACCAAATTGGGGATTCTGCAATCCAATACGACCTCTCCCGTTTACGGATTAAAGTTCTTTGGTCAGGATAATCCCGATTATCTGTCGCAGAACCGTCTCGATTTTTATTTAAATGGGGATTACCGCTACAAACAAGTTGGCTTTACAATGCGCACTTTTTCGCAGTATACAAAAGAAGGGCCTCTTGAACTGTCATTTTATGAGTTGTATGGCAGCTTAAATCTCTCACCCCGATTAACCTTTAGTGTGGGTAAACGCCGTTATAATTGGGGAACAGGCTATGCCTTCAATCCCGTGGGATATGTGAATACTGAAAAAGACCCGGAGAATCCTGATCTGGCCCTGGCCGGTAAAAGTTCAGTCTATCTCAAATATAACCGAAGTTTTAGTTCAGGATTTATTCAGAACCTTTCTCTTTCGACAATAGTGCTGCCGGAGGTGGCTGATATCCTGGACAAATATTCAAAATTCGGGGACCTTTCCGCTACCGTTAAATTATATGTGTTGACAAATAATATCGACCTCGATTTTATGTTCTTTTACGGGCCAGACAAAACCCGGCGCTATGGGATAGATTTTTCAACCAACCTGCTGGAAAATATTGAATTACACGGGGAGGCCAGTTACTCAAATCGTGAAGAATTGAGTGTTATCCAAAATGGTGCTGTTCAGATAAATGAAGTCAGCGGTTTTTCTCACTTACTGGGACTGCGTTATCTTACTGCCTGGAATATGACCGTTATTGCTGAATATTATCACAATAACAATGGTCTTTCCAGACAGGAATATCAGGATTATCAGGCTTACCTTGTAAATAATTTGATCACCGGCGATGCCGATTTAATAAATGAAACCCGCTCGGTGATGACAGACAGTTTCCGTTCAAAGAATTTGATGCGGGATTATCTATATGTTAAAGCCAGTCTGCCCGAACCCTTTAAATGGCTCTATTCATCGGTTTCAGTTTTCATCATTTACAATTTGAACGACAATAGTTTTATCCTCTCGCCGCAAATCGGTTACGAACCATTTACCAACTCAGAAATCCTCCTTTGGCCGTCCTTCTTATTTGGGAAGGACGATTCGGAATATGGCAGTAAGCATTTTCGGAAAAAGTTCGAGATATGGTTCCGATTTTATTTTTGAATTGCTCATCGAACTTTCTGATTATGCTGTGGAAGGAAGATATGCATTTCTACAAGAAGAGATTGGGGACATTGAAAAAGCATATCAACATGTTAGTCAACGCATTAAAGGCTCCATATATTTAGATTATTTCTTTTTAGAGTTGCATTATAGAAAAGAGTGATACGGAAATGGGTAGTACCACCGAGGTCAGCATCTTCCCCTGGCGCAGGGGCTGTTTGTGATGAAGAATCCGAAGAACCCGCCAATGAACAGGCTTTTAATAATTTCATTGGCCGGTATATTCTCCATAAGTCTTCCTTCAGTAAAATAGAAAAAACCAAATCCAATACCAGCACCTATGATGATGGCTATGATCGTTGTCTTAAATCGGGGCGCACTTATGATCCGTTTAACCCGGTTGCCTTCAGGTTTTATTTCAAGTTGTTTGAATTGCATATATATAGATATATAGATATAAAGAGATGCAAATATAATACGATTATTTGAATGCGATGACCAGTAGATTATTTCAGCATTTTTCCCAAATTTGACAAAGAACAACTTGCTCAATCGGGTACTGGTGTTCATTGTGGTGAATGCGGCTCTTATAATAAGACACTTCATGATGTCTTTATAGCCTGGTTTGGAGATGTAGTTGATATACTTACCTCTGACGGTATCGGCTTTGCGCTGTGGAATTTCAGGGGCAGCTTTGGTATTTTGGATTCCGGACGAGAAGATGTGGATTATGAAGAGTGGTATGGACATAAACTGGATCGAAAATTACTGGATTTAATCAGTAAATGCTTATTTGACTGGTGTACTTCAAGGTATTAACTTGCAGTTACCAGCTTTTAACACTGAATCTTTCACGTATCAAAATAATTCCAGAATGAAAATGATCATTACAGTTTTCCTGGGCGCCCTGATTACCAGCGCTGCTATTTGTCAGAACAACCCATTATGGCTGCGTTATCCAGCCATTTCACCGGATGGTCAGACCATCCTGTTCAATTATAAAGGAGATATTTACACAGTCCCTTCTGCAGGAGGAGATGCCAGACCGGTTACCATCAGTGAGTCCTATGAATTCCTCCCGGTTTGGAGCCATGACGGGCAACAAATTGCTTTCAGTTCAGACCGGTATGGCAATTCTGATGTATTTGTTATGCCAGCCACTGGAGGAGAATCAAACCGGTTAACCTATCATTCTACAGCTGAATATCCCAGGACATTCTCCACTGATGACAGGCAAGTGTTGTTCTCTGCCGTCCGGCAGGATGTGGTTACTAATATCCAATTTCCCACCGGTCTCATGAGTGAACTCTACAGTGTCCCGGTCAACGGCGGCAAAGTGAGCCAGGTGTTATCAGTACCTGCCATGGACGCAACCCTGAATTCAACGGGAACAAAATTGATCTATCACGATGTCAAGGGTTATGAGAGCGATTGGCGAAAGCACCATGTTTCGGCAGTTACGCGGGACATTTGGGTATATGACATGAGTGAAAAAACATACACCCAGCTTTCACAATTTGAGGGAGAGGACCGTAATCCGGTTTTTGATTCCAATGACAATGATTACTATTATCTCAGCGAAGAGTCGGGATCTTTCAATGTTTACAGGAGCTCCCTGGCTCAACCTGAGCAAACCACTGCCATCACAGAATTCGAAAACCACCCGGTTCGATTCCTGACGAGCTCAAACGATAATACGCTTTGCTTCAGTTACCATGGAGAGATCTACACACTCGAACAGGGTGGCTCACCTGAAAAACTTGCTGTAAATATCGCTGCCGACGGGCGAAATACACTGGAAAAAATCATTCCGGTTGAAGAAGGGTTTAAGGAGATGAAGCTATCTCCCAATGATAAAGAATTTGCCTTCGTTTTCAGAGGTGAAATATTTGTCAGCAGTGTGGAGGGGGGTGTTACCAGAAGGATCACCAATACTCCCTGGCAGGAAAGAAGCGTCAGTTTCAGTCCCGATGGACGCTCCCTGGTTTATGCAGCTGAAAAAGATACCAGTTGGGATGTATATACCCTGTTCATTGTCCGTGATGAGGAACCTTATTTCTATGTATCGACTGTCCTGAAACAGGAAACGGTGATCGCTACCGGGGCGGAAGAGTTCCAGCCCGAATACTCTCCCGATGGTAAGGAGGTAGCTTACCTGGAGGACCGCGTTACACTGAAAGTCATCAACCTGGCAAGCAAGAAGAGACGCATGATAATGCCTGCACCTCTGAATTACTCCTATGCGGATGGTGATCAGTGGTACAAATGGTCACCAGACGGGAAATGGTTCCTGGTGAATTATGTGCCTTCCGATCGCATGTTTGTGCGCGAGGTTGGTCTCGTATCCTCGGACGGGAAGGGTAAGATCCATAACCTGACACTGAGTGGTTACAGTGATTTTGGACCAAAATGGGCCATGAAGGGTAAAATGATGGTCTGGGGATCCGATAATCGTGGTGCACGTTCCCAGGGAGGAGGAGCCGTAAACTGGGATGTGTATGGCATGTTCTTTTCACAGAAGGCCTTTGATCGTTTCAACCTTACGAAGGAAGAGTTTGCCCTGCTGAAGGAACAGGAAGAAGAGAAGAAAAAGGAAGAGAAAGAATCCAAAGATGAGGATAAGTCAGGCAAAAAGAGGAAAAAGGATAACAATGGTGAAGGGAAGGATGAAGATGATGAGGAAAAGGTAGAAGAGATCAAGATAGACTGGAATAACCTGACCGAACGAAAGCGCAGGCTTACCATTCATACATCCAGGGCCAACGACTGGGTCCTCTCCAAGGACGGGGAGAAGCTCTACTACCTGACCAGGTTTGAAAAAAACCTGGATATATGGGTAACTGAGTTCCGTACAAAAGAGACCAAACTTTTTACCAAGATCGATGCCAAGCGTGCAGGAATGGAGTTATCTTCTGACGGGAAATTTATCCTTCTGCTGGCAGATGGAAAGGCCGTGAGCGTCAAGATTGAAGACGGCAAGAAGAAACCTATCCCGGTAAAAGGAGAGATGGTCCTGAAACAGTCGAATGAGCGCAGTTACATTTTTGAACATAGTTGGCGTCAGTTGAGGGATAAGTTTTATGTAGTGGACCTGCACGGGGTGGACTGGGATTTCTATTATAAGGAGTATAAAAAATTCCTGCCCTATATCAATAACAACTATGATTTTTCGGAAATGCTCAGTGAAATGTTGGGTGAGCTGAATGCATCCCATACCGGTTGCCGTTACCGTTTTAACGCTCCAAATTCAGATCAAACAGCTTCTCTGGGCCTCATCTATGATTATGCTTTTACAGGAAAAGGTCTGAAAGTGGCCGAAGTGATTATTGGCGGACCGGCGGATAAGGCTGCATCAAAGATAAAGGCAGGACATATCATCGAGAAGATCGACGGGGTTGCGCTCACTGATTCTCTTGATTTCTACCAGCTGTTAAACCGAAAAGAGGGTAAATTAGCACTGTTATCCTTGTATGCACCGGATTCCAGTAAACGCTGGGATGAAATAGTTAAGCCGATCTCACTTGGCGCCGAGAACCAATTACTATACAGTCGATGGGTAAGAAAGCGCAGGGCAGAGACAGAAAAACTCTCCGGAGGAAAGATCGGTTATGTTCATGTAAGGTCCATGAATGATGCAAGCATGCGTGTCATGGTTGAGGAGGCGCTTGGCCGAAATATCAACAAAGAGGCCATCATCGTGGATACACGCTTCAATGGAGGAGGGAATATCCATGAGGAACTCTCTGATTTTCTCACCGGAACAAAGTATTTTGATGTGGTACCACAGGGCCAATATATAGGCTATGAACCTCGCAATAAATGGGTCAAGCCTTCTATTGTGATTATGGGAGAGAGCAATTATTCTGATGCACACCTGTTTCCCGTTGCCTACAAAATAAAGGGAGAAGGGAAAACGTTGGGAATGCCGGTACCAGGAACAGGTACCTTTGTATGGTGGGAAGGTCAGATCGATCCATCCCTTGTCTTTGGAATCCCCATGGGAGGTTGGCGGACACCGGATGGGAAATTCTGTGAAAATAACCAGATGGAACCTGATATAAACGTCCGTCTTGAAGCTGCTGTGATGACCAGCGGACGTGATCAGCAGATCGAAGCCGCCGTGAAGGAATTGATGAAATGAGAACCATTGCTTTCATCATTGCAATTTTTTTATCCCTCTCTCTTTCAGGTCAGAAATGGGAGCGGCTTACACAAGAATTCAACCTTCATTCTGAGAATGCTCAGTTTTCAGAAGCATTGGATGATGCGTTAAAGGCCTTGCGCTATTCCAGGCGGAAGCTGGATTCCACGGATGTCCGTTTCATGCTTTCCTATTACAATGTGGCCCTGGCCTATCATGGACTGATGGAGTTGGAAATGGCGAAAATGAACATCATAATGGCCTACAGGCTGATACTTCCATTCTTTGCCTATGATCCGGATCATGCAGAGGTATGCGAGCTTTATGGAAGGATTGAAACAGAATTGGGATATCATCAAACGGCCGCATCCCTTCTGTCCAGTGCCCGGGAAATCAATTTAGAAGTATTCGGAAAGGAGAGCCACGAATATATCAGGTCACTCTATTTTATGGCTGAATTGGAGATGGCCAGATCCCAATGGGACAAGATGGCCATTCTCCTTGAAGAAGCCCTGGATATCCATGAGCGGAATTTTCTTAAGGACCAGGATTTTGCACGTTACGCCAACTTCCTGGGTCTTATTTATATGAACAACGAACAGTACCCAAATTCTGCCCTGAACTTTGAAAAAGCCCTTGCTGCCTTTAGGGAACCGGGTGTGGTAAAAAATTTCACCTATGGCCATGTCAGTAACAACCTCGGCCTGGTTTACTATTACGAGTCAGATTTTGAAAATGCTGCGTTGAATTTTGAAAGGGCCGATTCCATCTACCTGGTCCTGATGGAGGGTTATTCTGAGAATTATATGATGCTGCTCAATAACCTTGCTTCACTCTATTACAGTTGGGAGAAACCGGATCTGGCCCGGGAGGCTTTCCAAAAACTGGAGGAGTACATGGACAGATATCCTCACAGGCAGGATCTGAATTATATCCAGGGTATTGAGAATACGGCCCATTATTACTCGGCCATTGGAGAGTTAGAGATCTCCGCAAACTACTACAGGAGTGCCATAGAGACCAGGAGATTAGTCACCCCCACCGACAGCCTGGCCCTGGCAAGGAGTATGCTGTTTCTTGCCATGGTCTATGATGATGGGTCCAGGCCGGGCCTTGCGGCGGAAACGGCTGTTGAATCTTTGGGTATTCTCCTGAAAAAGCTCCCCTCGTCCGATTATGAAGTGGTATGGGTATTTGCTTTTTTGGGAGAGGCATTCTTTGATTCGGACCAGGAAGAGAGGGCGTTGTACTACTGGCAGTTGGCGAGGGAGCAGTTTGAACTGGCTGAAGAAGAGCAGTATCCAGATGAATTATCAGTATACAACTATCTGGGGATGTTATACCACAAGCAGAACCGGTTCCGTGAGGCGATCCAGTGTCTGGAGAGGGCCCATCAGTTGGATCCTGAAGAACCCGGGGTTCTGATCAACCTGGGATCCACCTATTTCGATATCGGGAATCATGCCGAAGCCAGGGCCATGTTCGAAAAGGCCAGGGAGAATTATGGCAGGATATATGGGACAGGCCATCCCGATTATGCCAACGCATTGATCCATAACATAGGGTTTCAGGCCAGTTATGGTGCTTTTGATGATGAGATGCTCAAAGAGATCAGGGAAGTAGAAAGGATATGTCTGAAGAATGAAGTAGATTCAACCGACAGGCTGTTTATCGATTGTTTGAGGGCATACAGATCGTATTACTTCGGAATGAAAGAGTATCATCAGGCGATTGCTTATGGCAACCAGTTATCGAGGCTTGTTGAAAAGGGATATGGTCGCAACTCCAGGTTTTATGCAGAAAGCATGTTGGAGCAGGCAGACAGTTATGTGATGCTGGGTGACAAAGAGAACCTCGCACTCCTTTACAGCGAAGCCTATGACATCGCATCTTTCCTTGATGACGAAAACAGGGAGAGCCTGCTTTATTTTATTGAATCGGGAAGGTTTGCAGATTACTATTATCTGGAGGAGTATGATATATCGAGGAAAAGTATTGAGTGGGTGATCGAAAAGGATAAAGCGCGGTTCCTGGAATTGCAGAACATCTTGTCGATACAGGAACGCGCCAATTTCTATGGTAACCTGACCCACCTTGCTGACTATAATAATTTCCTGATGCATTTTCCCGAGGATCCTGACGTCCTTACCAATGCATTGAACAACCGGCTGTTCATCAAGGGTTTATTAATGTATTCAGAAAGCAATCAGAGGGATGCATTGGCACAATCCTCAGATACATCATTGACCAGGATCCACGATGAATATCTCTCTTCCAAAAACAGGTTGTCCAACCTTCAGTCTGAGTTTGGAGTGGATCATGAGATCCTGGATTCCATAGAATTCAGGATCCAACAGCTTGAGAAAGAGATAAGCAGAAGGTTAGGAGAGGGTATGGAGAATAAGTACGCCTCATTGACCTGGCAGGATATCCGGAGTTCACTTGGTGAGGATGAGGCTGCCGTTGAGGTGATTCTTTTCTACCACAGGACAGCTCCGCCCAGGATCACATTGCATCCATATTATCTGGCATTCATCATCACCCGGGAGACTGTGGAACAGCCCCGGTTATTGATGTTGTCTGATGCGGTGGAGTTGATAGATGAATATAACGGATACTGGGATTATATGAATGCAGGCAATGAGCATGGACTTCCTGATTCCCGTCTGTACGATCAGTTATGGTCAAAGCTGGATGAGGCAATTGAAGGGAAGAAAACAATTTTCTTTTCCCCTGATGGCATGTATCACCAGTTAAATGTGGAGGCACTGGCAGACCGGGAAGGCAACTATATGATTAATAAGTATAAGATCAAGTATGTGAATTCATTAAAAGAGGTGCTCAAACCGCACCAGGATTATGGCCACAATACACATGCACTACTGGCTGGTGATCCAAGGTTCCGTATGTCCCTGGCTTCCTTTCCGGACCCGGTTCCAGTGGAATCAATAAGATCGGTAAGCGAGTTCCAGTCCAGGATGTTTCCGGGAACTTATCTTTCTGACCTGCCCGGAACCCGCACCGAAGTGGACAGCATTGGATCGATGCTCAAATCACAGGGTTGGGAGTGTACCATGCTCACGGGTCCGGCAGCCTCTGAAGATGCCATTGCGGCGGTGAAGAATCCCAGGGTGCTGCACCTGGCCACTCATGGGTTTTTTGCCAGGAACACAAACCAGGTCAGTGATACTGCTGCAAAAGACAATAAAAGGGGTTTATACGTCTTCGATATGGAGTCATTTTCAAGGTCCTGCCTCTTCTTTTCCGGTGCCCAGAGCACGCTGTTTTATGGTTATGATTACCAGGAGGGGAGTGGGGACGGGATTCTCACTGCATGGGAGATCATGGAAATGGATCTTGACAGTACCGAACTGGTGGTGCTGAGTGCCTGCGAAACGGGATTGGGGGATGTGCTTAATTCAGAAGGGGTCTCCGGACTCAGACGGGCATTTCACCTGGCTGGAGCAAGGAGGGTTTTGATCAGCCTCTGGGCAGTGGATGACCACGCTACTCAGTTGCTTATGCGAGAGTTCTATTCCAACTGGCTAATGGGAATGGATATGGATCAATCACTTGCAGTAGCAAAAAGATACATGATCAATGAGACTTCTTACCAACACCCCCGCTACTGGGCAGCCTTTATTTTGTCTGGTATTTGAGACAGCCGGGAAGAAACCGACCCTACTCATTACTGACAGCCCTTTTTTGATATCCAAATGCCTCAAACCAGAAACCCCATGCGCTGTGTAACTTTTTAAGGAGTGGGACGGACAGTGATCTGTATTTGTTCTTCTTGTAGTGTTGAACCGAATTAAGATACATTTCGATACCAGGTTTTGCCTTCTCGAAGCCATCAATTCCCAGTCTGCTATATATGGATTTTAGCATTTCCAGTGGAGCACTTTCAAGTTCATCAAATCCAATCTCTACCAGGTTTCCGGCAGGAATCAGTTTTTTTTCTGTCATGTACTTCCGCAGTATCTTTGCATTGTTTTCAATGATCAGTCGTTCTGTCTCTTTCTGACTGAAGAACTGGAGAAACTGGCTGCTGATCATTTGGGTATAAAGCTTCTTGGTAGATCTGAAAACAGTATAGGGATCGCGGTGAAGAAAAATGAATTTTGCGTCCGGAAAAAGCTCCAACAACTCTTTTATTCGACCTGTATTATGGGGATTCTTCAACAACAGGTCCCTCTTTCTGTTATAGAAAGCAATATTCTTCAGGAGAAACAGGTAATCCTTTTTCCATTGGGATTTTTCCTGCTCGCTGATCCCCTCAAAGAGATGATATTTCTCAAAATATTGCTGGTTCCTTGGGAAATAGAAGGAGTGAATGCTGCTGTGAGTGGTGAGTGTACTGAGTGCTTGCTCCTCTTCTGCTGGTTCGTCCAGGGTTAACCTTACATTGTCCTGAGGCCTTTTTCGTGGCACAAATATGTCGAAGATCTTATTCAGTTTTTTCAGGCTTAACAGGGAGAAATTGAATGTAAAAGCCTGGTGATTATTAAGGAATCCGAATTGAGGATCACGCGCCATCATATAGTGGAGATGGGTGGTTCCACTGCGCCATAATCCCACAATAAAAACCGGTGGGTGGCCCTCAAATGATATTTGCCCGATCTTTTTTGAAAACAGAACTGATTGTAAAGAGGAAGCCATATTCAGTAGCCTGCTTAACAGCTCAATCTTCCATTTTCTGAAACGGTAGACCGGATCAATGGTGTTATCCTGCTTCAATTGTCTCCACACCGCAGGTTTTACGGTGTATAATTGATGCTCCCTGACTTTTAAACGCTTTCTCTTTTTAGCCACGTTTCAAAACTACAGATTTTATAGAACTAAAAGTGGAGTTTGCTGCTTAAACCATTTAGGGGTATCTTCCGGGAATTAATGAAAAACAAGTTGGATCTTAAGCAGGGTGCCTGAGACGTTCATCCGGCATATGGTTGATCGTACCGGGAACAAGCCTGTCAGGGTAGCATTATACCAGGCTTCTTCTTTGACCTTTCCAAATTCTGATAGCTCCGGTTCGGAATGATATTATTCCAGTTTGTAAGCCACAACCCTGTTATCAAAAAATGTCGGGACGTAGACCATCTGCATTTCCCGGTTGAACGCGATATCAGCGGAGTTTATCTCCTGATCGGATGTTTTCAACAGGGAGATCTTGCTGTAATCGGGGAAGATCAGGAAAATCTCTCCTGCCCAACTTGATGTGATGTAGTGGCCCTCTTTTCCAATAAATTCAATACCATCACCATGACCAATTTCAGTGGTAACCGTCTCGGATGTCCCGGTGGATCTATCTATGATCTTAAGGTCCTGGCTTCCGGAAGAGGTCAGTAATACCCGCGTCTCTTCCACAAACAGTCCGTTTGGCCTGCTCAATCCTTCAGTAATCCAGCTTTTTAGCTCGCCGTTGCTGTAGATCCAGAGAAAACCGGTATCAGAGTCGGAAAAATAAACCTTCCCGTCTGCACTTACAGCAACATCATTCAGAAAGGAAGCTCCTTCCACCTGGATCCTCTCTTTTATTTCGGCCTTCTCTATGTCGATAATCACGAGCTGATCAATATCAGTTACAAACAGCAGGTTCCCGTCAATACCCATTCCTTTGGGGGCATCTAAATCAGTCACCCACTCAAGAGATTTAATCTTTCCATCAAGGTCGAGCATGGAAATAAATCCTTTTCCGTCTTTATCTGCCGGAGTTCCATTGATACAGGATACAAAAAGAACCTGACGGTTTTTATCATAAAGCACGGATTCACAGGTACGCAGGATGGTATCTGTTCTCCACACCTCTGTAAGTGAGTAGGAGGGATCAGATTGGGTTTCAGAGCCAGCATCGGTTGACTTCGAAAAGTTGCAGCTCATCAAAATAATTGCCAGGGAAATAATTAATGGAAAGTTTTTCATCATCGGTTTATTTAAGCTTTTCAAGTATAACTATTCACATCGAAAGAAGTTCAGACTTATCTCATAAAGAAGCGATGTTCCAGATGTTATTTTTCAGGTTGAAGTCCATTGTACCGGACACCTTCACGAGGTTTGGCCATCCAGGGAGCAACCGTTTCCCTCCATTTTAGATAGTGTGCTGTCTCTTTGTGTTCAGCAGCAGCCGTTTCGCTTTCATACGCTTCATAAAGGGCAAATTCAGTGAATTGATCCCCTTTTTGCAGCACATCAAACCGTAGATTGCCCGGCTCCTTCACAGACAGATGATGATTTTCAGTGGTAGCCTGGATGAAATCTTCAATATTTTCAGGCTTTACCCGGACATGGACTATGGTTACGATCATGGCTTTTTTAATTGGTTTTCGAAAGATATTTCCTAATGATGAATACAATATACGATTATCTGCCTTTCTGCTACTGGAGACTACTTTTGAAACAGGACCTCTACTTACCCTGGTAGGGAACTCCTGATTCTACCCAATCCGGGGCTGGTTCCCCTTTGAGGTAATGATCCCGTAAATTGCGGCCATGACATCTTTCATTACAATGATTGATTTGTAGAAAAGTTTTAATTCGGAAGGTGTAAAAATTTCAAGGGGAGATTATTGCTATCTTCGCCCACCTGAAGGTTTGTAAATATGAACTATCTCTCAGCTGAAAATATATCAAAGTCATTTGGGGATCAGCTTCTCTTTGAAGGCCTTACTTTCGGATTGGCACGCGGTGATAAAACAGCACTCATTGCCAGAAATGGAACCGGAAAAACAACATTGTTGCGTATCCTTACCGGTAAGGAGTCAACCGATACAGGAGAGTTTACTTTTCGCAATGGAATTAAAACTGCCTTTTTGGAACAGACCCCTGTCCTTGACAATACGCTTACCATTGATGAACTGATCCTCACTGCCAATACACCTGTCCTTACTGTGATCCAGCACTATGAGAAGGTGTTAAATGATCATTCAGAAAATCAGACTGTTGAGGTGGAGAAGCTGCTCGAAGAAGCTACCAATGAAATGGACCGGGCAAATGCCTGGGATTATGAAAGGCGCCTGAAACAGTTGTTGGACCTGTTCAGGATCACCGATACATCACAACATGTGTCCACTCTTTCGGGAGGAGAAAAGAAAAGACTGGCACTGGCTCTTGTGCTCCTGGATGAACCTGAATTTCTGATCCTGGATGAGCCAACCAACCATCTGGATATAGATATGATCGAGTGGCTCGAACGTTACCTGGCCCAGTCAAATCTGACTTTGCTGATGGTGACACACGACAGGTATTTCCTCGACCGTGTATGCAATCGCATCCTGGAGTTAAGCCTGGGTACCCTCTATCAATTCCAGGGAAATTATGAGTATTTCCTGCAGAAAAGGTCTGAAAGGGAAGAGGTTCGACAGGTGGAAGCTCATCGGGCGAGCCAGTTGATGAAAAGGGAGCTTGAGTGGCTTCGGAGAATGCCAAAGGCCCGGACTGGAAAGTCCAAAGCCCGGATTGACGCTTTTGAAGGAATAAAAGATAAAGCAAATCTGATATTGGAGAGTGGAGAGTTAAAACTCCAGGTCAAAGCTCCCCGTCTTGGGGGCAAGATCCTGGAGCTTGATGGGATCAGAAAGAGATATGATTCACTTCAAATTATCGACGGGTTTAGTTACAAGTTCACAAAGGGCGAGCGCATTGGGATTATCGGTAGAAACGGTACTGGTAAAACTACCTTTTTGAATCTGATATCAGGGTTGGAAGCACAGGATTCAGGGGGAATAGATACAGGAGAGACGGTGGTTATGGGGTATTACCGTCAGATGGGACAGGAGTGGAAAAAGGAACAGAGGGTGATCGATGCAGTAAAAGATATTGCTGAAGTAGTAGCGATGGAGAATGGGAGGACCATATCAGCATCACAATTCCTGGAGCATTTTATGTTTTCCCCTGATTCACAGTATAAGAGAATCTCAAAACTGAGTGGGGGAGAGCTCCGGCGGTTGCATCTGCTTTCTGTCCTTATAAAAAACCCGAATTTCCTTATCCTGGACGAGCCTACCAATGATCTGGATCTGTTTGCACTGAATAAGTTGGAAGAATTTCTGCTATCCTTTAAAGGGTGCCTTGTCCTTGTTTCGCATGACAGGTATTTTCTGGATAAACTTACCGATCACCTCTTTATTTTTGAGGGGGACGGGATGATCAAAGATCATTACGGAAGGTATTCTGTTTACCGGCATCAATTAGATTCAGTTAAGAAGCAAACACCGAAAGCTATCCCAACGGGTGGAGGTGATCGGACCGATTCCCCGGTAAAGGAGACCCTTCCCAAAC
>JAUVKN010000045.1 GCA_030596245.1 Bacteroidia bacterium
GATCTTATGATAGCGCAAGTGGGAGAGATCCAGTTCCTTGCTGTCCTCCTCGGTTCCCATTTTTACCCCCAGGGCAGTGAATATGTTCTTAATCTCTTCGTTCTCATAAATCTTATACACCATTGCTTTCTCCACATTCAGTATCTTTCCACGAAGGGGCATAATGGCCTGGAAAGCCCTGTCCCTTCCCTGCTTGGCCGTACCTCCCGCGGAATCACCCTCCACAAGGTATATTTCTGTCAATGCCGGATCCTTTTCAGAACAGTCGGCCAGTTTACCAGGCAATCCTGCTCCTGAAAGCACATTCTTGCGTTGCACCAGCTCCCTGGCCTTCCTGGCTGCATGCCTGGCCTGCGCGGCAAGAATCACCTTTGAAACAATTTGACGGGCATCCTTGGGGTGCTCCTCCAGATAGTGTGCCAGTTCTGAACTGACCGCCTGGTCCACAATACCCATGATATCTGAGTTCCCCAGCTTAGTTTTGGTCTGGCCCTCGAACTGGGGTTCAGCCACTTTAATAGATATGATAGCGGTTAGCCCCTCCCTGAAGTCATCTCCACTGATATCAAATTTTAGTTTGGCAAGCATGCCTGACCTGTCCGCATAACTTTTCAATGTGCGGGTAAGTCCCCTGCGGAAACCTGAAAGGTGTGTACCCCCTTCGATGGTATTGATATTGTTAACATAGGTATGAACATTCTCTGAAAAAGAGGTATTGTATTGAAGAGCAATCTCCACCGGAACACCACTCTTTACTGTTTCAATATGGACTGAATCTTCAATCAGTTTCTCCCTGGTTGCATCCAGAAAGGCAACAAACTCCTTCAATCCCTCTTCCGAGTAGAAATTGTCATGACGGAATCCGTTTTCACTGCCATCTCCATTGCCTTCTCCATTTTCTTCTCTGTTGCCATTGCCATTGCCATTCTCCTCCTTTTCACGCAGATCCTTAATGTTCAAACGAATACCTTTGTTAAGAAATGCCAGTTCCCTTAATCGTGAGGCGAGTATCTCATATTTATACTCGGTCATGGTAAATATGGTGTCATCAGGCTTAAATGTCACGATGGTACCTGTCTTATCAGTAGTTCCCACCTCCTTAACCGGACCATCCGGGATCCCCTTCTGGTAGGTTTGCACATATACTTTTCCATCCCTGTGCACCTCAGCCTTCAGGGTCTCAGAAAGTCCATTCACTACGGATACACCCACGCCATGCAATCCACCTGACACTTTATAAGATTCCTTGTCAAATTTACCACCCGCATGAAGCACGGTCATCACCACTTCAAGGGCAGACTTCCCCTCCTTCTCATGAATATCGATGGGAATACCACGGCCGTCATCTACCACAGTAATTGAATTATCTTCATTGATGGTCACATCAATTTGATTGCAATACCCGGCGAGGGCTTCATCAATGGAGTTGTCAACCACTTCGTAAACCAGGTGGTGTAATCCTTTCTCACTCAAATCACCAATGTACATGGCAGGCCGCTTGCGAACCGCTTCCAACCCCTCCAGCACCTGTATGCTGTCTGCAGAATAGTCATTGTTCATTTCTGCACCGTTTGCATCTGTCTTTAACTCTTCACTCATCATATTTCGCTTTATTGACTCTCCTCCCAGCAAGCTGTGAGGAATCATCGATCCATATATTATTTTCTTTTGTGCTCGCTAACCCCGAAGTAGAACTTCGGGGAACCGAGTTTTTACGAGCTCGACGCAGTCAATGCGCGAGCGGAATTCAATAATTTAGATACTACTCAAAACTCATGTAACACGACACTCAAAGGTCCTTTTCAAGTCTAATAAATTGTTGTGATTCTGTTCCCCTCGATAAACCTGTCAAAGGTTCTCTTTCCGCTTCTATTTTTAATTGGAAATAAAATTTTTAAACACCTATTTATCAGCCATTTAAATATCAAACTTAAGCTCCTCTATGGTTCTCGTAAAATTAGCGAAAATATTTCGTTTTACAATGCATTAAACCCCCTGAAAATCAGCGAAGTTATTAACAGAAAAGGTGTGGAAAATTACGGTTAGTTCTTGGTGCCAAAATCGAGCTTATGGGTCACCTCCTTCACCACCCTTCGGGCCAATCG
The DNA here is from genome assembly GCA_030596245.1 of Bacteroidia bacterium. GTDB lineage: Bacteria > Bacteroidota > Bacteroidia > Bacteroidales. The sequence goes on from JAUVKN010000045.1 coordinate 2,106, forward strand.
GGGCTCATGCAATTCCATGAAATCCACCACTGCATCCCGATCCCGTTTTGAAAGCTCCCGCAATGCCCATGAAAGGGCTTTCTGGATCATATCCTGACGTTCATCTACCACCCTTTCGCAAACCCTAATGGTACGGGGAGTATCTCCGGTGCCACCCCGGGATTTCAGGTTCAGGGCAACCGTGGAAACCACAGCTCTCCTGCGCTCCCAGTGATTGTCCGATTCCAGCAGCCGGTCAATATCACGATCCTGTACCACCCCTTTTCCCCACAATACACCATAAATACCAACAGTATAATGATCTACCGAAGCCCAGTTATCCAGGTTTTTGCCCAAGTCAGTCAGGTCCTCATATTGCAGCGCGTTAAGAAGACTTTTATCCCTGCCAATCATCTCAAAGGCAAGTACCTGACATTCAAATATATCTACAGCGACAAGCCTCTTACAAAGATCGATCCACTCTCGTGGGTGCCAATCCGGGTAACTGCTCTTCAGCTCTTTGATGACTACTTTCAGGTTCGGATTGGTCACACCCATCACCTTCATGGAGGTGGGGAAATAGGTTTTTGACTTTTCCACCCGCCTGGGATCACTGAGATCCTCAAATGCAGCAACAATATCTTGTACAATAACTTGGATATCCATGGTGATAGCTTTATATGTCATCTTTGAAGAAATGCTCCAGGCCATCTATAAATTTCCCAATGCTGGTCATCTTCTCTGCCAGACCATGGGTGAAGTACTGAAAATCCAGCTTGCTGACCACTGCATTGAGCCGGTCCCGCTTCTTGGTATAGTCATGACCCGCTAATTGGTATACAGCTTTCATATCAATGGATGGATGGTCCCGCTCCTCCATATTTTCTATTCTGGGATTAAATCCCAGCTGCTTCTCAATGAAATCAGGAGTCAGTTTTCTGGATACTTTCTTCAGGTGTTTATATTCCCCCAGGAACCACGCTTCAGTCTCCATAATGGCCAGGTAAATGCATGTTCTGGCCCTCTTCTGAGGTAACTTGTGGTTCAAACCCCGAAGCAACTTAGATACATCCTCCCGTTCAATATTTGGATAGACATCCCGCAAACCTATGATCATTGTATATCCGTTGGCTACCAGCTTATCCCTTCGAGCCATCAGGTAGCTTTTCACATTGGTCTCACCACCGCAGTCGTAAATGAGTACGTAATAATCCGTTCGATGATCCACATGAGCAGCCCGCATCACCGTAAATGACATTCGTACATTGTGTCCTCCGGTGATCTTCACGGTTTGGATTGCGATCCTGTTCCGGTCCAGTACGGCTTGCAGCATTTGCCTGACCAGTATCTGTTCGGTGAGCCCTTCAACGAATATGGCAAGCCTCTTCATTCTGCCGTGTCCTCTGCCGTATCCTCTCCCAATTCTTCATCCTTTAATCCGGATCTGAAGAACTCACTGGCATAGAAATCAAAATTATTAAGACCGGTAAATTTAAACTCCTCGAAAATCTCCGGGGAGTTCTCATAGTTATAAAGACTGATCTTGTTCCCTTCCCGCATAATTACTGCCCAGTTTTCAATATCCACCGCGTTCATGATGAATGAATCATTGGTGGACATGATCATTTGGATCCCGGCCTCTTTGGCTTTCCCAATCAACAATTGTACAAGTTGCCTGGCCCGGCCGAAATCAAGTCCCTCCCCTATATCATCGATGATCACAAATCCCTTATGGCCGCACAAGATGTAGTAATTGACCTGTACCAGTACCGAAAACGCCCTGAACATCCCCTGGGACATATCTCGCTGAGTGACCTGTTTTTCCAGCCCGGCCTCGGTAGTATATACAGCGTACCGGTCCTGGCTCACATCACTGAATCTTTCAGAAAAATGAATAATCCCAAAGTCTTCCAGGTCATAACTGATCTCACGCATATCTTTCAAAATCTGCTCCCTGAATCCCGGGTATTCCTCTCCTGCTATGGTAATCACAGGTACCAGGGAGTTATTCGTAATGCTCCAATCAATCTCTTTGGCTTCGAAAGCTGACTTCAAAGCATACCTGCTCTTGCCCAGGTCACCGCTAAAATCAAACCTGCGCAGACTGATGGCCCATCCATGGATGATCTCAATGAAAGGATGCTGTAACCTGTCCCGTTTTGCATAACAAGCCAACTGGTCATGGGGAATCTCAAACTCCAGGAAAAGTGAGCCCGGGGTTGATTCGTATTTGATGACCCCGTTTCCGCCTTCACCTCTTTCAAGCACCAGCTCATCACCCACATAGAGGCGCTCCATCTGGATGGTTTCCAGGTCATATTCCAGCTCATACTTCATTAGATTTTCGCTGTTTCTGAAAAGCAATTCATAGCAGACCGGCCCGGTGGCGCTGGTACCATTTCCCTGAAGCATACTGACAAGGTCGGAGAGGGCATTCAGGGTCCGTGTCTTGCCACTTGAATTTTTCCCTACCATCAGGTTGATCTCTCCCAGGCTCACATGATCAATGAACCATTCGATCTTCTTCCCGGCATTCTCGCGAAAGGTGAATTTGCGTAGGTACATGTAATATAAGTTAGTGGTATTTGGTTAGTAAAGATAACCAATAACCCCTAACAATCCCGAAAGGATTAGAGAGCGTAAGTCAGCCCAAGCATTGCCCTGAACCTGTAGGATGGATAATTGTGGTATAGGTAGTATTTCTGCGCTGCAAGGTTGTTAAAGCGTGCCCAGAAAGAGAGCAGTTTGCTGTAACGGTACTCAAGACCCAGATTTGCATCAATGGTCAGGGGAAGGGTCTCTTCCAGGATTGGATTGAAATTTTCGTAGTACCGTGAACCAATGGCAGATATCCCTACATTTACCAGGATCTTATCACTTATGTTATAACGGGCCAGCAGCGACAGGTCAAATGCGGGTTTGTTCCATGGTTGATCTTCACGGACCAGTGTATAGTTGTAGTAGTTTCCCTGCAGGAAGAGCTTCCACGAATCGGTGGGCCTGACCGAAAACTCACCATGCAGGTTGAGCAATGTAATATCATCGTAGACTACCGTAAACTGATTCATCAAAGGATCGCTGTTATCATTTACAAAAAAGTATTGATCGTCGATGATGGAATAGCTCCCCTTAAAATTATAAGCCACTGCATCTGAGAATCGTCCTTTTAACCCGGCATATCCGATCAGCTTGTGACTGGTGGGAAGTAGTGAAAGTCCCGGTACCACATATGGGTTCTCCTCCACCGTTTTACGGAAGTTGTTGGATTCCAGATAGCCATCTACCCCGAAATAGGGAACGATCACCTCCTTCACAATGTTGAACTGGAAGGAAGCTTTCGGATAGAAATGCGGGGTGAAAACCCCATCCCGGACCTCACCATAGGCATTGACTCCTGCTGTAAACCTCCACTCAGCCGAGCTTTTTGCAACATGAGGATTGAGCCAGAACATGGTATGAGTATCCATCACCGTGTCCCAATCCGGGTAATGGCCGTAAAAAGCTCCCCCGGCATCACCGGCAATATCTACAACACTTAATCTTTTATTGAAGGTAAACTTGCCCTCGGCTCCATGTTCCATCTGGTCAAACTGGTGCGTAAAAAAGTAGTAATCAAGAGATGCATCATAATTAAAATGGAAGGAATCGGCATGCATGGAGTGCAACCCCAGTCCACCCTCAGCAGTGAAATAGGGATGAACCGCATCTTCCCTGGCCAGGACCGTATCCAGTGTTGGATCTACTCCATAATGAACATAGGAATTATAACTGGCTCCAACATTGTAATCCAGTACAGCTTTCTTCATAAACCTGCTTCCATAGATCTCCGCCTGGTTTTCATTAAATCCGGCGGGCGCTTTCAGATCATTTTCCAGTTTCACTTTGCCATTCATGGAATGGTGCTTCAAAGTCAATCCGAATGTACCATTCCGGGATCTGAGCTGATTGATATTTAATTCGGCAATCGGAGTCAGGTAGTTTCCCATTCCCAGTGTAAGCTGACTCTTGTAGAGCTTGTTCAAGGGCATCTTCACCATCCTGGCAGCTTTGATGGGTTCCAGCCTGTACTTGCTGTCATACCGTTTCGGAAAGAGCTGGTAGCTAAACTCGGGCAGATCATACTCTATTTCCTCTTCCAGGCTGGGAAGTAATTCAATCTTTTGAGCTCCTGACAGGGTAGGTGAATAGGGTTTAACTACCCGCACCTCTTCCTGCTGTCCCTCCAGCATAATTGGGAAAACGGATGCGACAAAAAGTGCCAATAATATACGTGATGATATTTTTATCTTTTTCATTTCACTCTTTTTCATGTGTACTTCTATTGGACCGGTTCATTTTCCGGTGCAATATCACTTTCTGCCTGCTCGGTAAGTGCGGCCTTTCGCTGTTTTGCATTGGCAATGATCCCATCATCCGGGATGGTATAATAATCGATCAGACTCTGAAGGGAATTGATGGCCGAAAACTCATCATCTTTGGAAATATAGATATCTGAAAGGGTCAGGAACGACATTCCCATCCAGTATTGATGAGGCGTATTCATTTCGATAAAACTGTACACCTCATCTTCCGATTTTCCCATTTCACCACGTTCATAAAGGATCTCAATGACCATGTACTTGGACTCGGCTCCCTCCTTACTGTTCACCTCGTGAGCCACATTCTGATAAAAATCAAATGCAAAATCAACTTCATTTAGTTCATGGAATGACCTGGCAATTTTGAAATTGGCTTCCCGCATGAACTCCTCCTGCAATTTATCCAGTTGAAGCACCTGTCTGGCAGCATCGATGGTATTGGTATACTCCCCCAATTCGAAATAGCACCTCATCAAGCCAACATGGGCATCAGAAATATTGCTCTTCTGCTCCGCCATCTCCAACATGGCCCGGTAATTATCCGCTGCCCTGTGGTAATTCTGCTGCCTGAAGTTGATCTTTGAAGCTGCCTCCAAAGCAGGTTCCGTGAACATATTGCGCGATTGTCCGATAATGAAATCAAGCGATTCCAGCGCCTCTTCGTTTTGTTGAAGTTTGAGCTGACAATCTGCCTTGTAGTAATGAGCATTCAGAAGGAACCGGCCATGGGGAAATGCATCTAAATAATCACGGAACGCGCGAACAGTGCCCTCACAATCTCCCCTCATGTAAATGATCTCTGAAGCGGTGTAGGAGAGAGAATCCTGCTCCCTGAGGGAAATATCCTGTCCAAGTTCGGTCACAAATGCCAGGTACCCGTCCACATTGTCATTGCGGACATAAATATTTTTAATACTTGTGAGTGCATTGTCAGCCTCCGGAGTCCCCGGATAATTAGTGGCCACCTGCTCATAATACTTCAATGCATTGTTAAAGTCACCCTCGTTATAATAGATTAGTCCCAGCTGATTGAGTGCATTGTTGGAGTAGCTGGAATTGGGATGCTCATTCACCACCATTTCATAATAGACCTGTGCCTGTGACGGTTGATTGAGTACGACATAGCTTCTTCCGATCTCGAAAATTGCATCATCTACAAAATTGGACCTGGGTTGATCCTGAATGAGCTGACTAAGCACATCTATTTTTTCCTGAGTCCTGTCCAGGAGCCCCAGGGTAAATCCCCTCTGGAACATGGCATAATCCACATCAGCTTTACCCAGCTGAATACACCGGTCATAATACTCTATGGCCCGGGTATAATTGGTCTGCACAAAATAACAATCGGCCATCCTGTTATATGCGTCTGCAGCAGTAGCCGTTTGTGCATCCTGCGCAAGCCGCAGATATTTTCCGAACCACTCCAGGGATTCAGTGTAATCCTCCCCATCAAAGAAAAGATACCCCATGCTGTAATGGCTCAAGGGATACTCTTCCTGCTGATGGGAGCGCTCATCTTTCAGAAACTCGTTGTAGTACATCCTGGCTGTCTGGTGATCACCAATCCGGTATGCCGCCTCACCCAGCCAGAAATAGGTCCGGGAGGCAATTACGGCATCATACCCGGCATACTGCAGCGACACTTCAAATGCATCAACTGCCTCATTAAACCTCAGGTTCTTATATAGTTCAAGTCCCCGGTAAAAAGCCACTTTCTGATATGCTCTGTCTATCTTTTCATCCTTCACCCGGATCTTTTCAAGCGAAGCCATGGCCATGCTATAGTTCCGTGTACCCAGATAAGCCATTACCAGATAATTATAGGCTTCATCTGTATTGTCTGCAGCCGGGTAGGTTCTAATGTATTGTTCAAAGGCCCTGATGGCTTCGTTAAAAGGATTGAAAGAGAGTTCAAATGTTACCTTGGCAAAATTAAACAGGGCATCCTGCTGGATCCGGGGATCATAATTCATCTTTGCCACTTGTGAGAAAGCAATGCGGGCCTTGTTCTTATCCCCGAGTTTAAGATAGCAATCAGCCAGGTGATAGAGTGCGCTCTGTGCAATCTCCGTTTTTCTGTAGCTGATCTGCTCAAATAGTTTCCTGGCATTCTCATACTCCTGGTTCTTGTAATATGCAAAAGCCAGCTGATAGCGATCGTGGATGGTATAGGCTTTTGTATTGGACTGATAGGTCTCCAGGTAGGGAACGGCCTGCTTATACTGCTGCTTCATGAAATAGGACTCACCAAGAATTTTGGCTATTTCTCCCAATCGTCGCTCGGAAACAGATTCCATGAGTGTTGGTGCATACTCTATCACCTCCTCATATTTCTTCTGCATATAGAGGATCTGGCAGATATAGTAGGGTGCTATGCTTGAAAACAGCGGGTCATCATCGATCATCCGGAATCCCATCAGCGCCGTCTCATAGTTCTCATCTACGTAATGAATGTGAGAATAGTAATAGACAGCCGGTGCATTGAAGGGAGATTCCACTTCCAGGATCTCATAGAAGTTGACCCTGGCTTCCTCAAAATCATTTCTCTTATAATAACAATACCCTTTTTTGAAGTAATACTCAGAAAGATCTTTGCTCTCCAATTTATACCGGTCTACCCTGTTATACCATGAAATACTTTTGGCCCAACTGTTCTTGTCATAAAAAAAATCGGCCAGATGAAAGGCAACTTCGTCCACATGAGGACTCTCGGGATACTCCGATATGAAAGCATGAGTCAGGTATTCAGAATCATCATTTCTCAACTCTATGGCCGACATGGCACGGTAAAATGATGCCTCCGAACGGATCTCTGAGCGTGAGCCCGGATGGTTGGAGAGGAATTGATCGAACACCTGTCTGGCAGCCCCGTACTTCTCTTTCTCATACAGTTCAAGGCCCTTCAGGTAGTCATTGGCTCCATACTCATATACTGCACTTTTCTGACCAAAGACAGCAAGGGAGATAAGGAGAAATATGATGGATGTGATGCTCTTTCTCAAATAGATCATATGAATGGGATTAACTTGATAAAAGTACGAATATTACCGGCGGCTCTTTTGGCGCTCCCTCTTTTTAATTAACAGTCAGATGTTAATTTTTAGTATAATTTTAATTCTTAATTTAGCCGGATATTTAAATTACTATGTCGCTGGACAACATCATCACCCTGGAAAATGCAGTCATCGCAGTAAATGACTACATCGTATTGTCGGATGTGAACCTTACGGTGGAGAAGGGTGAATTTATATATGTCATCGGCAGGGTTGGCAGCGGAAAGACCAGTCTGATCAAAACCCTGAATGCAGAACTACCTCTGTCAGAAGGCTCCGGTATGGTTTCAGGGTTCTGTCTGGAAAAGATCAGACGGAAAGAGATCCCCCTCCTCAGGAGAGAGCTGGGCATCGTGTTTCAGGACTTCCAGTTATTGATCGATCGTACCGTAGAAAGTAACCTGGAGTTCACACTGAAAGCCACCGGCTGGAAAAACAGGGAAGAGATCAAGGACCGTATTGCAGAGGTATTGGAAAAAGTAAACCTGGGGTACAAGGGATATAAGATGCCTCACCAATTGTCGGGCGGTGAACAGCAAAGGGTTGTCATTGCAAGGGCATTGCTCAATGATCCGGAGATTATCCTGGCAGATGAGCCTACCGGTAACCTGGACCCGGCCACTTCCGAAGAGATTATATTGATCCTTTCCGAAATTTCAGAAAATGGACGTGCGGTAATTATGGCCACTCATAACTACAACCTGATCAAACGTTTTCCATCCAGAACCCTCAAATGTGAGGAGGGAAAGCTTTCCGAAGCCAACCTGAGTGAAGCAGAACTTGACAGGTTAATCCAGAACGAATAATCAAAGTTTCATGGATCTGAAGTCTTATACCCTGGAAGAGCTGGAATCACATGTAGAACCAACTCTTTTCGGATCTGGCGGGATTGTGCCTCTCAGTCCCCTTCGCCTGATCTCCTATCTGAAAAATCCCAGGGCTGAAAAATCAGACCATCTCCTTTTTGAAATGCGACATGAAGGAAGGTTGGTGGCCTACAGAACAGTGTTGCCCGATTGTTTCTATGATAAAAAGAACAATCCCCACAAATTCGCATGGCTAAGCGGCAACTTTGTGGATCCGGATTTCAGAAGGGAGGGAATCTCAACAAAGCTGCTTCAGCTGGCCGAGGCTCAGTGGGATGGCCAGTTGATGTACACCAATTACGCACCAGCATCCAAAGCCGTATATGACCGGACCGGACAGTTTCCGTTGCTGACTCACAGGAACGGGAAACGGTTCTATCTGAGATCAGCCACAAAAGAGCTGCTTGGTAGCCGACTGGGAAGCCCGGAGCTTCTCAAGACTGGAGATCTGATGGTAAATCGGCTCCGGGAGGGGAAGCTTCAAAAATTCCAGGCAGTGGATTCATCCAAATGTCGCATTGAAAGGATTACCACGCTTGATCGGGAAGTGATTCACCTGATCAGACAATCTCAGGAATCATCTCTTTTCCGCAGAGATGACGGGATCTTCTCCTGGATCCTGGATCATCCCTGGGTGACCGAACAAGAGGTAGGCCCATTAAATTATCAGTTCACTTACAAGGTCACCAGATTTGAAAATCTTTTATTGAAATTCACCCTGCCCGATCACAAAGGTCTGGGATTGCTCTGGCTGGTGATCCATAACCAAAAGTTGTCAGCTCCCTATCTGTACATGGATAATGAGGAGATTTTTCCCCTGATGGCTAGGACACTCATCCATACCATGATCTCACATGGATGCGCCTATTCCACCATTCGGAATCCAGAACTTTTGGGACACCTCATGCAACACAGCAAAATGTTCTTGTCCATTCGGAACATGCCCCAACTACTCTTTGCGCATAAGAAGCTAATAAACCAGGTGCCAAACAATCCTGAAATTCAGGACGGGGATGGAGATGTGATATTTACTGGCTGATCAGTAACATGAGTTGCGAGAATGTTCGAAAAACCATTCCCGTCCCACCCATCACAGGTGTTGAGAAACTTCCATCACCCAATTCGTGGATTCCCAAAAGTTGATATGTTGAATCGGCACGAATGACCACCACTTTCCCGGCCTTGGTAATACAATACAGATTTCCATCAACACAGATGGGAGAACCGTACATGGCTCCGGCAGGTCTCTCTTTCCACAATAGTTCACCTGTGGCGAGAACTACGCATGCAACTGTTCCATTATCCATAAATAAAAAAAGCAACTCGCCTACCACTATTGGTGTGGGTACATAAGGGGATAAATTACGAGGCAGGAAATAACGTACTGAATCTGCTGCCTGATTCGTTTTCAGATCCAGATCACATACCACGGCCTCACCTTTACGACACGCGACAATCAGTCCCTCTGAATAGACAGGAGATGCCACAACCCGGGTCGGAAACATCTCTTTTCGTTCCCATAAAACTTCCCCTGTCTCTGAATCGACACCTGTAAGACCGTGAGCCTGACTGGCAAATATTAATTGAGGTACCCGGGTATCTGTGTTTACCAGAAGAGGCGTCGAAAATGAATTTGCGGTGGCGGATTCCCGATCCAGTTCCCAGGCAGTCTGACCTGTCAGTTTATTCACTGCAACCCATGAACTTGTTAATGAACTGAACTCCTCCTCTTGTTCACGGGTAAACACCACATATTTATCCGTGAGCATAAGAGAACTACCTCCCCCGTGCCGGGTCTCTATGCCACCAAACTCTGCTTGCCACTGAAGGGTTCCATCATGAGCCAAAGCAGTTAAATTTGTTTTTTCTTTGGAATACCAGATGATATAAATATGTGATTCATCAACTGCGGGAGTAGCTGCCGCAAGGTTGTTGTTCTCGTGCATTGACAGATCGGTCACATTGAACTCTTTCTGCCAGAGGATCTTTCCATCCCTTTCATCGATTGCAAACAGATATCCCATATCTTTCTCATCATCTGCACTGGTAATAAAAACAGTGTTTCCCCAAACAACAGGTGAAGCGTTTCCTTTTCCAGGCAGTGTAATTTTCCATCGAAAGTCTGATGACTCCCAGGTAACCGGAGCACTCCCATGAGTGTCTATTCCCAGCCCGTCAGATCCTCTGAACCTTGTCCATTGAAACGTTTGGGCCTCTGAAGCTGAACCAATGAGGAGCAATAAGAGAGATGAGTAAAAAAAGTATTTATTTGAAAATTCCATTTTGTCTGCTTTAGATTCGCTTATTGCGTCCCAAATTTAGTTTTTTTGCTTCAAAATGGAGAGGTGGCCTTTACAGGCTGATCAGTAACGAATGGTGTTCCTGCCCACAGGAATCTTCATCAGGTAATAGAGATATTCTGTCTTTAAAGCATCCTTGAAAGACATCTCATAATCCTCCATGGGGATTCGTTGAATAAAACCCTGTTTTCCAGTCTTTTTTAATCCTGCTGTTCCCAATAGTACATCAGCTACCCGATCATTCAACAGTGTATCAATCACCTCCCCGGGGACACCATCACTGGTGAAGGGAAAAGAGAAGAAGCGGGAAAAGACCCCAAACCTCTGCTGAAGGTCTTCAATACTGTCTTTAACCTGCGAGATCATCACCGCTGGATCCAATGTTGAAAAATCGGCATGGTCGGGGGAGTGACCGCCAATCTCAAATCCCCAATCCACCAGCTCCTTCACCTGTTGCGAAGTCATATACACAGGATCTTCTCTCAGATAATCGATAAAATCAACCCCCACCTGCCGGGCCAATTCATCCAGTAACTCCTGTTGTCCATATTTGACCATCCGGATTGCATCAACCACTTTCTCCTCTGGAATTACAAGGTATTTGGCTGCCTTCTCCTTTGCCTTGCAATCAGAAAGTACCTCATCAATAATCAGGGAGGCCTTATACCTGAAAAAAAGGTCCCTGTTATCAATGAAATGATTGTTCAGAAAAAAAGCAGCCGGCACTCCCTTTTTCTTCAACAATGGAGCAATAGTCTGGTGACACTCTTCCAAACCGTCATCAAAGGTAAGCACCATCCTTCCTTTACCTTTACCTTTACCTTTGCCTTTACCTTTGCCTTTACGCTTGCCGTTACCCTTCTGCTCCACTTCAAGGTAGTCGGCAAGAGTAACGGGTTCAAACCACTTCAACATCTCCTCAAGGTCCTTCTCAAATTCATTCAACCTCCTGTATCGGTACAGGTGTCTGATGTGAGGAAGATGGAAATCGGAGATCACATGATAGAAAGGGAAAATATCGGATTGTCCCGACAATCGAATCATTTTTGAAAGATCCAATAATCGGGCAATGGGTGCAATCCGCTTTTTGATCGTATCAGCCATGTTTTTTCAATTTGTTCAGAAACAGCGGCAACCTGTTAAAACTAACGCCCTGGTATAGCTCCGGACTCGCTCCAAATCCTGCAAAAAACCGGGCCACATTAGGAATATTGGATCCCTCAAAATCGAGGATCAGTTCCGAACCTGCATGCTCCTTAATAAATGCATCCACCAGTTTGAACATACCACGATCCTCCTTCCCCCGGTCACTGGAAGCAGAAACCAGGTAAATTGCCCTGCTTCGGCTGAATCCAAAAAAGGCAGCGGCACTCAAAATTCCTTCGTCCATTGATGCATAGACATACCCTGCACTGTTCTTTCGTATGGTCTCAAGGAGATTTATCAGCCACCGGTACTCTTCCTCCGTGCGCTTGATCACATCATTTTTTCTCTTAAAGGCTACCAGCTCCTCTATTGAAATATCCTTTTCTACAACTTTATTTAGATCCAGTGCCTTCTTAACGTTTCTCTTTGCATTGGTGGAGTATGAACTATGTAATTTTTCATAGTCATGCTGAAGATCCAATTCATAGTTGGACTTGTCATACACTGTAAAGGGATTCTTTTCTCCCACCAGGTTCTTTGTATTGAAATTAAGAGTGGCAAACCTGAATCTCTTCACCAGCAGGGAGAGCATCGCCGTAATCAAAGTAGGATCCACATACTCTTTGCTGAACACCCCCAGTTGCTGGGTATAAAATGGCTGGTAAAGATACCTGAGCCCATACTTTTTCTTCCATACGACGGGCATGACGAACCGGTAGTTTTCCATAACAAGGGCCGACCAGTTGACTGCAACCGCATCCAGGTACCAGGAGTAGGGATAGAGTGTCTCTGCCGTGGATTGAGCAATTACCTCATCCCACTTCTGGTCATCTATCTCCCTCCTATGTAAAAACTCCATTTTCACACTTTTGACTTTCGATATTCGACTTTTCACTTTCGACTTTCGACCCACAGTTGCTAGGTTTCAAGCCTCACAACCGTGATACCGGCTCCGCCCCGTTCCATATTTTCATCCCCGTACCACTCAACCAGATCCACAGTATGAAGGTACTCCCTGATCAACTGGCGAAGAATACCATTGCCTTTCCCATGAAGTATCCGGAGTTCCCGGGCACTGACCATGATGGCTTCATCGACGAAATCCACTACAATTTCTATGGCTTCATCCGCCCTCTTTCCACGCAGGTCTATATCGGGACGGAAGTTTACCCTGCGGCTTGCCACATCCCAATCACCAAGCTCCACCTTCGATTTATCCTTGATCCTAAAACGACCAGCCTCTTCGGCCCTGATCTTCTCCAGTTGGTCCAATTTTGTATTGGTCTTGATCATCCCAAAGACAACTATGCAATTCTTTCCCCTGATCTCCAGCACTTCACCAGGCATATCCTGCCCTATGATACGTACCATATCCCCCAACCTGATCTCCGGGTCCTCCTTCTCCTGCTTCTGGGCCATTGTCTTCTTAGAACGATGCCTCAGATCGGGCCGTCGGGCTTCCAGTTCACTGCCCCGCTGACGTATCTCCGTCAACCGCTTTTCAACCCGCAGTTCCTCTTTCCCCTTATCAATTTCAATATTCTCTTTGAACGACTCCAGATCCTGCCTCACCTTTTTGGTCCGCTCCTTTTCAGCCTCAGCCTCCTTGATCTCCCGGATGGTCTGCTCGATTTTCTTATTGGCACCTGAAAGCATGGCATCTGCTTTAACTTTCGCCTCCTTCACAATGGCCTTTCGCTGCTTTTCACTCTCCTGCAACTCTTTTTCATACCTGGCCATGAGCTCTTCTAACTTCTTCTCCGATTGCCTGATTTTCTGTCTTTTTCCTTCCCAGTACTTTTTATCCCTCACGATCTCCCTCAGGTGTTTATCGAAATCGATATGGTCCTGTCCCACCTTTTCCGACGCGTTGCTTAACACTCTCTCCGGGAGTCCGATCTTCCTTGCTATTTCAAATGCAAATGAACTACCGGGCTTACCCACCTGCAACTGGTAAAGAGGCTGCATCTTCTGATTGTCAAACAGCATGGCGCCATTCACGATGCCTTCCGCAGATGTGGCGTAATGTTTCAGGTTGGTGTAGTGGGTGGTAATAATCCCACAAGTGCCTGACTGGTTCAACTCATCCAGGATCGACTCGGCTATGGCACCTCCTAACATGGGCTCTGTCCCGGTCCCGAATTCATCGATCAAAATGAGTGTGTCAGCTGCAGCATGTTTGACGAAATATTTCATATTAAGCAGGTGGGAACTGTAGGTGCTCAGATCATTGTCGATGGATTGCTCATCCCCTATATCGATAAACAGACCTGCAAACAAGCCGAAGACGGATTCTTTCTTACATGGGACCAGTAGTCCGCATTGCACCATGTACTGCAGCAATCCGATGGTCTTCAAACAGACAGATTTTCCACCAGCATTGGGCCCCGAGATTAACAGGATCCTGTTATTCCCTGAAAGGTGGAACGAAAGTGGGACTACCTCTTTATGTTCCGCTTTATGAGCCAGGTAAAGCAATGGATGTTTTGCCTCACGCCAGTCGAATTCCTGATCACTCTTCAGCTGGGGTCGTACAGCCTCTACCCTGATGGCAAATAGTGCTTTTGCCCTGATAAAATCGATGGTGGTGAGGAACTCCTGAGACAATAACAGATCAGGAATATATGGCCGGATATCAGAAGTGAACTCTATGAGGATCTGAATGATCTCCCTGCGTTCGGCATATTCCAGTTCCTTTATCTCATTGGATAATTCCACTACCTCAGCAGGTTCGATAAAAACGGTCTTTCCGGTGGCCGATTCATCATGGATAAGCCCCCCCATTTTTCGCTTATTTCCTGCCATCACAGGGATCACCGGTCGGTCGTTCCGGTAGGTGGGGGCCGCATCGGCATCCACCCATCCTTCCCGTTGGGCCTTACCCATCACCTGGTTAAGCTTTTTTGAAACCGCGCCCTGTTTTTCTTGCTGACTCCTCCTTATATGATGCAGGGCCGATGAAGCATTTTCCCTGATCTTCCCATGCTTGTTCAAAATCTTCTGAATGCGATCGTGAACGAATGGAAAAACTTTTACCGGTTTGCATAAATCACCCAGGGCAGGATATTTCTCCTCTTCATCTGACTTAAAGAAATGCAGAATGGCCCTGATTGAATCCAGGCTCTTTACCATGCCAACAACCTCTTCTGTAAGCAGGTAAGCTCCCTCCACTTCCGCTTTTTTCAGCGCTTCCCGGTTATCGACAAAATGATGAATGGGAAACTCATCATCGTTCCGGACAATTTCACAAAACTCTTCCGTAAGCTTCAGCTCACGCAGGATGGTTTCATGATCGGTTGTGAATCCCATCTCCCCGACCCTCTCCTTGCCAGGATCAAACAGGCAATGAGACTTGATCAGCTTACGTATCCGGTCAAACCCGATCTTTACTTCAAATTGTTCAGGATATATCAAATCATCCCTTTTTTCAAATTAAACCTTCACCCATTCCCGGCTCCCTGCCGATTTAAAGATAGCCGTTAATACCCTGGTATTGTTCAATGCGTCTTCAAGGGTAACCGGAACTTCAGCATCCTCCTGTACCGCTTTTGAAAAAGCATCCGCCATCTGTGTGTACTGGTCTGTTACCGGGTACTCATGGGTAGTGATCTCATCCAGCAGGATGCTGCCTCTGTCCTGTGTAACGGTACATGGCCGGTCATTGGGTGCATTAAATGGGATCTGCACCTCCAGGTGTCCTCCTGTACCAAAAATATGCATGCGCTGGTACGGCACCAGCTGGGTACTTACCGCGAACTGGGCCTGGCCTGAAGGAAACTCCATCATCACACTACCCAACCGGTCAATTTTCATCTCCGGATCAAATTCAAGATTTGCAACCAGACGAACAGGCTCCTGTTCAAAAATATACCTGGAAATGGTAACCGGGTAACAACCGATGTCCCAGATACC
>JAUVKN010000085.1 GCA_030596245.1 Bacteroidia bacterium
ATGCCCGGCCGGTTCTCGCTCTATATGGACCTTTCGGTGGAGGAAAACCTGGAATTTTACGCCGGGGTATTCGGGACAACAGTGAAGGAAAACTATGACCTGATCAGTGATGTGTACCAGCAGATTGAACCCTTTAAAAAACGTCTCGCCAGAAAGCTTTCCGGCGGTATGAAGCAGAAGCTGGCCCTTTCATGTGCATTGATCCACAGGCCGGAAGTTTTAATCCTGGATGAACCCACCACTGGTGTTGACGCAGTCAGCCGCCGGGAATTCTGGGAAATGCTTAAGAAGATACAGAGGGAAGGGATCACCATTGTAGTCTCCACGCCCTACATGGATGAAGCTGAGATATGCGACCGGGTTGCTCTGATCCAGAAAGGCACTCTCCTGGATGTTTCCGATCCGTCTGACATTGGTGATCAGACCGGATCATTGCTCTATGCATTGAGAAGCGACAAGGGGGTATATACCTACCTTGAGCGAATAAGGAGCCTTGAGGTCTGTAAGAGTGCATGGCTTTTCGGGGATGAGCTTCATGTGACCCTCCGGTCGGCTGGAGATGAAGCCAGGGTGAAAGCTGCCATTGATGATTGGGGGGATCCCTCCATAACATGGAGATCAATTACTTCCTCTATTGAAGATCGGTTCATGGGCCTGATGCAGGAGTCTGCAAATGGACCCGAAAACAAGGAATTTGAATGACAACAACTACTTATAAACATATTATTGAGGTGAAGGAGCTGGTGAAAAAGTTCGGTTCTTTTGTGGCCAATGACAGATTAACCTTTCATGTGGAGAGGGGAGAGATCTTCGGCTTCCTGGGGGCCAACGGAGCCGGTAAGACAACTACCATCAGGATCCTGTGCGGTCTTTCCTATCCCACATCAGGAGAGATTCAGGTGGCCGGACATGATGTGTATCGCGAAAGGGAGAAGATCAAACAAAAAATAGGGTATATGTCCCAGAAGTTCTCCCTTTACGAGGATCTCTCCCTCACGGAGAATATCAGGCTCTATGCCGGGATTTACAGGCTGAACCGGAACCAGATTAATGAGCGGGAGGAGCAATTGTTGGAGCGTCTGAAATTATCACATATCAAGAACCGGCTGATTCGTGACATCCCGCTTGGATGGAAACAGAAACTGGCCTTTTCAGTGGCCATCTTTCATAAACCGGCCATTGTATTCCTGGATGAGCCCACAGGGGGTGTCGACCCTGTTACCCGGAGACAATTCTGGGAGATGATCCACGATGCGACCATCGAAGGAATTACGGTGTTTGTAACCACACATTATATGGATGAGGCTGAGTATTGCGACCGTGTTTCCATTATGGTTGAAGGACGGATAGAAGCACTGGACACGCCTCAGGCCTTAAAGAAGGAGTATCATTCAAAGAGCATGAACGACGTGTTCCTAAAACTTGCCAGAAAGTGAAAAGGTTTTTTGGATTTGTAAAGAAGGAGTTTCAGCATATCTTCAGGGATGTGAGAACCTTAGTGATCCTGTTCGTTCTGCCGGTTGTCATGATTGTGCTGTTCGGATATGTGGTGACCAATGAAATAAAGGATGTCAAGGTTGGGATCTGGGACAGGTCAAGGGACCAGGCATCCGCACAGGCTATCCAGAAGATCTTTTCATCAGGCTATTTTATTCCGGCTGGAACTCTGGACCATGAGGAGGAGATAGAGACACTTTTCAGGAGTGGCAAGGCCAAGGTGGTGGTGGTTTTTGAAGAAAATTTCGAAAAAAACCTGGAACGGGAAAATCGGGCGACCATTAAACTTATCACTGATGCATCCGATGCTAATTCTGCACAGCTGGCACAAACTTACCTTCAAGGTGTGCTTGTGGGCTATTTCAGATCAATGAACCAGGATGTACATATTCCGTGGGAAGTGGATATTAAATCGAGGATGTTTTACAATGAAGAGATGAAGGGGGTTTATATGTTTGTACCGGGACTCATGGCATTGATCCTGATGCTTATATCTGCACTGATGACATCGGTGACCATTACCCGTGAAAAGGAGTTCGGTACCATGGAGTTACTGCTTGCTTCACCCCTGAAACCCAGGGAGATCATCCTGGGTAAAGTAACCCCATATGTGCTATTGTCGTTCGTCAATGCAATGACCATCATCCTGCTGGGAATCCTTGTTTTTGATGTACCTGTAGTGGGTAGCTTTTTGATGCTGATGCTTGAGTGCATGCTCTATATTATACTTGCACTTTCACTGGGTGTCCTGATCTCAACCATTGCCAAAACGCAACAAATAGCCATGGTAATTAGCCTTTTGGGATTGTTGTTACCCACCATATTGCTTTCCGGTTTCATTTTTCCCATTGATAATATGCCACCAATTTTGCAATGGTTTTCTACCCTCATGCCGGCCCGATGGTTTATTGTGATTTTGAAGAACATCATGCTGAAGGGAACCGGTTTCTCTTTCATATGGAAGGAGACACTGATTCTGATGGGAATGACGCTTTTTTTCATTCTGGCAGCCGTAAAACGATTTAATATCAGGTTGGAATAGAAACAGTTAATCGATGAGAGTACTATATACACTGTTAATTAAAGAGTTTAAGCAGATCTTCCGGAACAAGTTTATGCTTCCCATCATATTCGTGGTTCCTGTGGTACAGATGATCGTGCTTACCTATGCGGCCAGTCTGGAGATGAAGGATATAAAAATGGCTGTTGTGGACCAGGACCACTCCACAGCATCCCGCCTGCTGGTTTCCAAATTCTCCGGTTCTCCCTTTTTTAAGATCAACCTGCAGACCAATGACTATGAGGAGGCGGTACGCATGATGAACAGGGATCAGGTGGATGTGATCCTGCACATGTACCACGGTTTTGAAAAACGGCTCTACACCGGGCAGGCAACTGACCTGCAACTGGTGGTCAATGCCATCAATGCCACGGAGGCCGGACTGGTCAATATGTACTGTACACAGATCATCAACGGATACAACAGCCAGATCAGGGCTGAATGGTTTGGTTTTGGTGATTCCGGGAAGATAGCTTCCCTGGAGATCATTCCACAGTTGTGGTACAATCCTATGCTCGACTATAAGATTTATATGTTTTCGGGGATCCTGGTGATCATGGTGACCCTGATCGGTATGATGCTAACTGCCCTGAACCTGGTGAGGGAGAAGGAGATGGGGACCACCGAACAGATCAATGTTACACCCGTCAGGAAGTACCAATTTATCACTGCCAAACTGTTGCCATTCTGGGTTATTGCCATTTTTGAACTGGCATTTGGTTTGGTGGTGGGACGCCTGCTTTATGGATTACCCATTGTGGGGAGCCTGGGTTTGCTTTTCCTGTTTACCTGCATCTACCTGTTTGTGATATTGGGGATCGGACTCTTCCTGTCGACCATCTCAAACACCCAGCAGCAGATGATGTTCATGGCCTTTTTCTTTATGGTCACCTTTATCATGATGAGCGGAGTTTTTACGCCTACAGAAAGCATGCCTACCTGGGCACAGAAGGCCAATCTTGTGAATCCAATGGCATATTTCATGCGGGTGATCAGGATGATCCTGTTAAAAGGATCACAATTCCGGGACCTTAGCCGGGAGTTTTATAGTTTAAGCGTATACGCTGTGTTTATGCTCACCCTGGCAGTGACCAATTACCGAAAAACTACCTGACCAGTTCGTTGAATATACGTGTTGTGGCACGAGAATCCCAATTAGCAGCCCCTCTCTTTTTGGTTACAATTTTCCCCTCCCTTGAAATGATAAAGGTGGTGGGAATGGATGAGGATTCAAAAACTTGCGGTGTAGAGGTTCCCGGGTAAAACACCGGTATATCATACCCATGCTTTTCCATAAATGCTTCAACAACAGAAGGTTCCTGATTTGCAACCAACAGAAAAACCACCTCATTCCCATGTTTCTCATAGGCCTTTTGTATCTCCGGGAGTTCCGCCACACATGGAGGGCACCAGGTGGCCCAGAAATTCAGGAAGATGACTGCTCCACGAAGATCACTCATGTGGTATGGGGTGCCGTTACCATCGGCCAGGACCCACCCGTAATCCAGGTCGTTAAGTTGTACTTGCTTCTCCTCGCTTTTGATCCCGGGATTTTTTACATGAAGTGCCACCTTGTTTACAGCGGTGGCTATGACCTTACGTGGGCCGGGAAGGATCAACAGGACCAACAGCAGCCAGAATAGTACATCTACTGTTTTCTGCCATGTTGAACGGGTCTCTTTCCAGTTTCGAAGTTTATTTTTGAGTGTTGCCATGATCTACATTTTCATGCAAAGATAATTTTTCCGGAAACCTTTGTGCAAGTTTATTATATTTGTTAGGCTAAAGTCCAGAGCATGTTAAGAAAGCTAAAGATTTTTTTCCAGGAGGAGATCTGGTCCCACGATCTCACCTCCAAGTCCCGTCGAAGGACATTCCTGATCAGGCAGGCCAGAATCTATTTCCTTGCTTTCAAGGGTTTTTTCGAGGACAGGGCAGCAGTTAAAGCAGCTGCACTTACCTATTTTACCATGCTCTCAATCGTGCCCATCTTTGCCATCGCCTTTGTCATTGCCCGTAATTTTGGTTTTGAGGACCGGCTGCATGAGGTGATTAGCAACAATATGCAGGGTCAGGAGGAGATCATGACTTGGCTGACTGAAATGGTGGACAGTCTGTTGGTCAAGACCAAAGGTGGCTTACTTGCCGGTGTGGGAGGTGTCCTTCTCTTCTGGTCTGTGATCCAGGTATTAAACAATATGGAAGCCACTTTTAACGATATCTGGCAGATACGCAAGGCCCGGAGCCCTATGCGAAAGTTTTCAGATTACCTGGCCATCATGATTTTGAGTCCCTTTGCCATTGGCCTTTCAGGGAGCGTAATGGTAAAAATTCAATCAACGGCCCAGGATATTGAACTCTTCAAGCCACTCATCGTATTTATGATCAAATCGATCCCATACGTTTCCATGTGGCTGTTGTTTACCATAGTCTATATCGTGATGCCCAATACCAAGGTGAAGTTCAAATATGCCATGGTTGCAGGAGTATTTGCCGGTACAATGGCCATTATTTTCCAGATGCTCTACCAGGACCTGCAAATTGGTGTATTCAGGTTTAATACACTGTATGGTAGTATTGCAGCCATTCCTCTGTTTCTGTTGTGGTTGCAAATCACCTGGCTGATCGTAATGGTGGGAGCAGAAATATCTTTTGCATACCAGAACATTGAGAATTATGAATTTGAAGAGAATGCCCTTAATTTGAGCCAAAACAACAAGCGGATCCTCACCCTTCTGATTGCCCATCACATCATCAAGAACTTTGAAGAGGGAGGTGATCCCTGGAATACAGATATGCTCAGTCATGAACTTGGGATGCCCATCAGATTGGTGAATGAACTGGTGTTCGAACTGGTGAATGCCGGGATTCTGGCCGAACTGGCGACGGATAATCCCAAGGACCGTTCCTACCAGCCTTCAGTGGATATCAACAAGATTACCGTTGAATATATTTACAACCAGATGGAATTTGTGGGAAATGACCAGATGGTTGTAACAGAATCCGATGAACTGAACAGGATCACCAGGATCCATGAGCATATTTTGCACTCCATCCGGGAATCCCCTTCCAATATCCTGATCAAGGATATTTAGGAAAACTAAAATAAATTATTTAATATTGCAGAACAATTGAAGAAAATGAGGATTTACAGGCAGCATAGCGTTCACCACCACCACCACCATTTGACTGGTTAGGACCCTGTGCAGTTTAATGTAACCCAAAATTATTGATGAGAGGTTTGCAGATACTGCAGACCTTTTTTTTTTAAAGCAAATCCAATGGAAAAACTTAGAATAGCAATTCAGAAATCGGGGCGACTCAGTGAAAAGTCACTGGAATTATTGAAAGAGGCGGGGATCTCCCTCAACAATGGATCCCGGAAACTTCGGTCTGTGGCACAGTACTTCCCGCTGGAGGTGATCTACCTGAGGGATGACGATATTCCTCAATATGTGGAAGACGGGGTGGCCCATATTGGCATTGTAGGTGAGAATGAATATGCTGAAAAGGAGTGTGCTGTTGACCTGGTGGAGAGACTTGGATACTCAAGGTGCAGGCTCTCCATCGCCATCCCCAAGTCTGAATCTTATGAAAGTCCGGAAAGTCTGAACGGCAAACGCATTGCCACCTCATACCCGGTGATCCTGGGGAAATATCTTGGTGAACATGGCATCAAAGCTGATATACACGTGCTGAGCGGATCGGTGGAGCTTGCTCCATCCATTGGGGTCGCTGAAGCTATTTTTGATATTGTCAGCTCAGGTAGCACTCTGATCAGCAACGGATTAAAGGAAGTTGAAACAGTCATGAAGTCAGAAGCAGTAGTCATTGCTAACCGGAATCTGGACGAGGAAGTGAAGGGATTGCTGACCGATCTGCTATTCAGAATACGCAGCGTACTGGCTGCATCCAATAACAAGTACATCCTGTTAAACGCTCCCAATGACCACCTGCAAGAGATCATTGATGTGATCCCTGGCATGAAGAGCCCAACCATCATGCCGCTTGCAGAGGAGGGGTGGAGTTCGGTTCATTCGGTACTGAGTGAAAAGGCGTTCTGGGCTGTGATTGGCCAGTTGCGGGAACTGGGTGCCCAGGGGATTCTGGTTATTCCCATCGAAAAGATGATCATATGAATATTATACAATATCCTGAAAGAGAGAGCTGGCCCGTTTTGCTTCAAAGGCCGGAACTGAATCATGCGATCCTGGAGGACCAGGTGCAGTTGATCATTGAAGATGTTGCCAAGAATGGTGACAGTGCTGTGAAGAACTATACGAAGAAATTTGACGGTGTGGACCTGGATTCATTGGAAGTGACTGCAGAAGAGATACAGGCAGCAAAGGATCATGTTGGAAAACAGCTAAAGCGGGCCATTGATGAGGCCCACTGGAACATAAAGACCTTTCATAAGAAACAGATCCACCCCCCGGAGACCATCGTAACCACAGCTGGAGTGCGTTGCTGGCAGAAGGCAGTTCCCATTGGTAAAGTGGGCCTCTATATTCCGGGTGGATCAGCACCGCTGCTATCCACTGTACTCATGTTGGGTATCCCTGCAAAAATCGCCGGCTGTTCAGAAGTGATTCTCTGTACACCGCCTGATGACAAAGGCAGGGTGAACCCTTCCATCCTTTACATTGCAGGACTATTAGGAATTGACAGGGTCTTTAGAGTGGGTGGTGTTCAGGCCATTGCGGCAATGGCGCATGGTACCGGGAGCATACCTGTTGTGAACAAGATCTTTGGTCCGGGGAACCAGTATGTGACCATGGCCAAACAGATTGTTAGCAGGGAATCCGTGGCCATAGATATGCCTGCCGGACCATCCGAACTGGCAGTGGTAGCCGATGCCACTTCCAATCCGGCATTTATCGCTTCGGATCTTCTCTCTCAGGCAGAGCATGGACCTGATAGTCAGGTGATACTGGTGACCGATTCGGGCGACCTGATCGGTAATGTGCAGGCAGAGCTTAAAACTCAGCTAGCACGCTTGCCCAGGAAAAAAATTGCAGCTGAAGCTATGAAAAATAGCAAGTTGATACTGTTGAAGAGTCAGGTTGAAATCATTGATATGATCAACATGTATGCCCCTGAGCACCTGATTATTGTCACGGAAAATTATGCCAAGATTTCAGAACAGGTGATCAATGCCGGTTCAGTTTTCCTGGGCGATTTCACACCGGAAAGTGCAGGTGACTATGCTTCGGGGACCAACCATACCCTGCCCACCAATGGCTGGGCACATGCTTACAGCGGTGTGAACATGGATAGCTTTTATAAGAAGATCACTTTCCAGGAGATCAGCAGGTATGGGTTGCATAACATTGGTGATGCAATCATGACCATGGCGGAAGCTGAACAATTGCAGGCCCACAGCAATGCTGTGGCCATCCGGTTAAAATCCAGGAGTAATGGATGAGACATTGAACATCAGACAGCTGGTCAGGGAAAATATCAGAGATCTGGTTCCCTATTCATCAGCACGGGATGAGTATTCCGGATCCGCTTCGGTATTTCTGGATGCCAATGAGAATCCGCACAACATCCCGTTGAACCGGTATCCTGATCCCCGGCAGATTGAGGTGAAAAAGATGATTGCCAGGATAAAGGGACAGCAGGTGGAGAACCTTTTTCTGGGAAATGGAAGTGATGAGGGAATCGACCTTCTGTTCCGGGTGCTATGCGAACCAGGCATTGACAATGTTATCACAGTGGATCCCACCTACGGCATGTATGGGGTGTGTGCCGGGATCAATAATGTGGAGCAAAGAAGTGTGCTTTTAAGAACCGATTTCACCCTGGATGCAGATGCGGTATTGAAAGCGGTTGATGACCGGACAAAGATGATCTTCCTCTGTTCTCCCAACAACCCCACTTCCAATTCTCTGGATCGTGAAGTGGTGATGCGGATCATCCGGGAGGTGAATTGCATGGTGGTTGTGGATGAGGCGTATATAGATTTTAGCCGCGAGGAGGGAACCGGGTTTCCGAGCTCGACGAAGTCAACCGGGTTTCCGAGGTTGACAAAGTCAATGCTCTCCCATGTACCGGAGAAAAAGAACCTGGTTGTTTTGCAAACCCTCTCCAAAGCGTGGGGATTGGCGGGAATCCGTCTGGGGATGGTGTTTGCCCATGAGGAGCTGATTGGCTACCTTTCCAATGTAAAGTATCCTTATAATATCAATTCTCTTACCATGGAGTCGGCCCTGAAAAGTCTTGCTGACCAAAGCTTGCGGGAAAACTGGGTGAACCAGATCCTGGTGGAGAGGAGGAAACTGAACGAGCGATTGAAATCATTTGCGTTTGTGAAGAGGATTTTCCCCTCTGATGCCAATTTTTTGTTGGTGAAAATGGAAGATCCATCTGATGTTTATGAATTCCTGATGAACAGGGGCATCATTGTACGTGATCGCTCCTCTGTGCCACTGTGCGAGGGATGTCTCAGGATCACCGTGGGAACCGAAGCGGAGAACCTGCAGTTGTGTGACGCACTTGATACATACAACCAAACAAAGGATAATGTTTAGACCATGAAAACACGAGTCATTTTCCTTGACCGGGATGGTACACTGATCAAAGAACCATCGGATGATTACCAGTTGGACTCCCTTGAAAAGCTGGAGTTCACACCAGGTGTATTTCGGAATCTGTATAGACTGAGACAATATACAGGCTATGAACTGGTGGTGGTCTCCAACCAGGATGGTATGGGAACTGCTTCTTTTCCAGAAGTTGATTTCAGGCTGCCCCATGACAAATTTATTACAGCATTCAGCAATGAAGGGGTGGAGTTTGATGCGGTCCATATAGATCCTTCACTTCTGGAAGATCAATCCCCCAACAGGAAACCTCGTACCGGAATGCTTACAGGCTATATGGAGGGTGATTATGATCTGGAAAACTCTTTTGTGATTGGTGACCGGATCACGGACATTGAACTTGCAAAAAATCTGGGAGCAAGGGGTATCATGTATGGCGGTGAAGGGATGAAGAAAGAACTGAGCAAGAGAGGATTGTCAGAGCACACCAGCCTGGTGAGTGATGACTGGGATCATATATATCGGTTCATACGATCCGACATACGCCGGAGTAAGGTTAAACGGGTGACCGGTGAGACGGAGATCTCTGTGGAGCTTTCACTGGATGGGGAGGGGAGAACCGAAATTTCAACAGGACTGGGATTCTTAGATCACATGCTGGAGCAGTTGGGACGTCACGGGGGAGTGGACCTGATGGTGAAGGCCACCGGAGATTTGAACGTGGATGAGCATCATACCATAGAAGATACTGCCATTACCCTTGGAGAAGCATTTCTGGAAGCACTTGGCAACAAACGTGGCATTGAACGGTATGCCTTTGTACTCCCCATGGATGATGCTCTGGCCAGTGTTGCAATGGATTTTGGTGGCAGGCCCTGGATAGAGTGGCAGGTAGAATTCAAGCGTGAGAGAATAGGAGATGTACCCACAGAGATGTTCTTTCACTTCTTTAAGAGTTTTTCCGATGCAGCAAGGTGCAACCTGAATATTAAAGCAACCGGCAACAACGAACACCACATGATTGAATCGGTCTTCAAAGGATTTGCAAAAGCCATAAGGATGGCTGTGATGCTGGATCCGGACAGCAACCGGTTGCCCACCACCAAAGGTAAACTATAAGCCAATTGATGAAGGTAGCTATCATTAAATACAATGCAGGAAATATAAGGTCGGTGGACCATGCCTTGAAACGGCTTGGGGTGACAGCCGAGATCACCGATGATCCCGATGCCATTGTGTCGGCCGACAAGGTGATCTTTCCTGGTGTGGGCGAGGCGGCTACCACCATGAGTTACCTGCATGACCGGGGACTGGATCGTCTGATTGAGGGATTGTCTCAGCCGGTACTGGGCATCTGTCTGGGTCAGCAACTGATGTGCAGCTGGTCGGAGGAGAGAGATACGAAATGTATCGGAATATTTGATCAGCCAGTCAGGCGATTCCCCCAGGGGCTAAAAGTTCCCCATATGGGATGGAACAGCCTGGATCTGGTACGTGGAAAATTGTTCGATGAAACTCTGAAAGGTGCATATGTATATTTTGTGCACTCCTATTATGTGCCTGTGGGTGAAGATACCGCGGCTGAAACCGGGTATATGATCCCATTTAGTGCTGCCTTACAGAAAGAGAACTTCTTTGCCACCCAGTTCCACCCCGAAAAGAGCGGGAGTCCCGGTGAAAAAATCCTTTCAAACTTCCTGCAGTTATGATCCAGATCATTCCAGCCATAGATCTTATTGAAGGGAAGTGTGTCAGACTTACCCAGGGTGATTTTCAGAGGAAGAAGGTGTATGGTGATCCGCTTGAGATGGCCAAGCAGTTCGAGGACCATGGAATCGACAGGCTTCACCTGGTTGACCTGGATGGTACCAGGGAGAAAAGAGTGATCAACCACCGGGTGCTGGAACAGATCGCTTCAAGGACCAGCCTTGTGATCGATGCGGGTGGCGGATTGAGAACAGATGAGGATGTACATGTTGTATTTGAATCGGGGGCTCATATGGTCACCGGTGGCAGTATTGCTGTGAAAGACCGCCCGACTTTTATGGGCTGGTTAAAACAATACGGTCCGGAGAGGATCATCCTGGGGGCAGATTTCAAAGCTGGTAAGATCTCCGTTTCCGGATGGCATGAAAAGACCTCCCTGGATCTTATGGAGTTTATTGCCGACTATAGTGAACACGGAATAAAAAAAGCTATTTGTACAGATATAGAAAAGGACGGAATGCTGGAAGGACCCTCGATGGACACATATACAAGGATTAAACAGGAACAGCAATCACTGTTCCTCATGGCCAGCGGTGGAATCAGCAACATGAAGGATATAGAACTTCTGGAGGAAGCCGGGATTGACGGTGTGATTGTGGGGAAAGCGATCTATGAAAATAAGATCAGCCTCAAAACAGTTGAATCATATATTTTAAAGAACAGTTGACCATGCTGGCAAAAAGGATCATACCCTGCCTGGATATCAGGAACGGAAAGACGGTGAAGGGGATCAACTTCGAAAATGTGGTGGATGTGGGGGATCCTGTGGAGCTGGGGGCAAAATATGCCAGAGAGGGTGCCGATGAATTGGTCTATCTGGACATTACTGCCACCGTTGAAGGCAGGAAGCTTTTCGCGGACCTGGTAAGGCGTATTTCGGAACATCTGAACATTCCTTTCACAGTGGGAGGAGGAATCAACCAGGTGGAGGATGCTGATATTCTGCTTTCGGCCGGAGCTGATAAGGTATCTATCAACTCTTCAGCTGTCAGGGACCCCGGACTGATTGACCGGATTGCAGGTGGATTTGGCAATCAGTTTGTGGTGGTGGCCATCGATGCCCAGTTCAAAAATGATGGATGGACAGTTTTTATAAACGGAGGCCGGATTCCTACTGAAAAAGAGCTGTTTAGCTGGGCCAGGGAGGCCCAGGAGCGAGGTGCGGGTGAGATCCTCTTTACCTCCATGAACCACGATGGTACCAAGAATGGTTATGCCTGTGAAGCTCTCAGGGATCTCTCATCACTGCTCTCCATTCCTGTGATTGCTTCGGGCGGAGCAGGGAGAAAGGAGCATTTTGTCGATGTATTTGATCATGGTTGCGCAGATGCAGCCCTGGCAGCCAGTATATTTCACTACAACGAGATTCCCATACCTGAACTAAAAGATTATTTAAAACAAAACAACATTATCGTCAGATAAAATGGATTTTAAAAAACTCAACGGAATAATTCCTGCCATCATTCAGGATTCACTGACAAACAGGGTATTAATGCTGGGATTCATGAATCAGGAAGCCTTACATAAAACAAAAGAAGAGGGCAAAGTCACTTTTTTCAGCCGGACAAAAAAGAGGTTGTGGACCAAAGGGGAGGAGAGTGGCAATTTCCTGTATGTGGAAGAGATCCTGGAGGATTGTGACACCGATACATTGCTGATCAAGGTCAGGCCCGTAGGTCCGGTGTGTCATACCGGAAGTGATACCTGTTTTGATGAGCAGAATCGAGGTGGTCTGGCATTCATTGCACAGCTACAGGAGCTGATTCACCAGAGGAAAAAAGAGATGCCCGCAAAATCTTATACCACAAGTCTGTTTGAGGCAGGGATCAACAAAATGGCACAGAAGGTGGGAGAGGAGGCTGTTGAGCTGGTGATCGAAGCCAAAGACACCAATGATGACCTTTTCCTGGGTGAAGCAGCCGACCTGGTATACCACCTGTTGGTATTACTTTCGGCCCGGGGGTATGGTATTGAGGATGTTGCCGGATTACTGGAGCAACGTCATAGATGATTACAGGATTTCACCAGAAATTACTACTTTCGTGACTCAAATTTAAAACATATAGAACATGACAAAAGCAGAGATACATACAGAAAAGGGAGTCATGAAGGTTGAATTCTTTGACAAGGATGCTCCAGCTACCGTTGAGAATTTCGTAAAGCTCTCTAAAGAAGGTTATTACGATGGGCTCACCTTTCACCGGGTGCTCCCCGATTTCGTAATCCAGGGTGGTTGTCCGGACGGAACTGGCATGGGTGGCCCCGGCTATACCATTAAATGCGAACTAGACGGTGACAACCAGTACCACGATCGCGGAGTACTCTCCATGGCTCATGCAGGAAGGGATACCGGCGGTTCCCAGTTCTTCGTCTGTCACTCGCGCACCAACACCAGTCACCTGGATCGCCAACACACCTGTTTTGGCAAGGTCTATGAAGGACTGGAAGTAATTGACAACATCAGTCAGGGTGATAAAATAGAAAAAATAACGATCACCTCATGATCTGTTCTATATCTTCAATCTCTTTGGGTGCATACCTGGAGAGGTTGATGCTTCCCGTTTTGGTAATAAGGATATCATCTTCAATCCTGATACCGATGTTTTTATATTTCTCATAAACGGGCGCCACCTGCTCAATAAACTCAACAATC
>JAUVKN010000228.1 GCA_030596245.1 Bacteroidia bacterium
GACCAGTCCCGGAAAAAGGCTTTCCCTGCCGGTTTTCCATACCGGGACCCCGGGAAGGATCTGGCCCATCACCATGGCCCGTTTAATATTCAGTGCATCCGTAGCAATGTCACTGGAGGTGATGCCTCCTTTGGCCACCAGGAAGCGGGGCTTCACCCGGATTCCTTTCATGATGCTCACAAGACTCTGGGACAGTCGTTGTCCGATCATCAGATCTGCTTCGGAGTCCTTGCCCTTTAAAAGGTTCCGGCTGGTATATATCACCACATCGGTCCCGTTTTTTATTTTTTCCTCAGCCAGTTGGATGATCCGTCGGATTTCAATTTGCTGCTTGCTGTCATCGACCAGTGCATTCACACTGGCTTCAATGGGATATATGGATGTCTGGCCCATCAGGAATTTCAGCTGCGCGGTTGTTTTCGGCACATAGGAGCCTGCAACGAAAAGCCCGCCATTTTCCTGATCATTGATCAGATCATCCGAAGTGAGCAGTTTCCTGGTGGAGAGTCCGGCACGGATTTGCACAAACGATGCAGCCGTACGGTAAAGAAAGCACTTTCCCAGGGCCTCGGCTGAAAGAAGCGCATTCACAACCACTTCCATATCCCGGTTAGTGATGGAGTTGACGATACAAACGGCACCGTTGCTAAGCTGAACCAGTGTTTCGTATACCTTATCCGGCCCTCCCCTGCGGATATCATCAATGGAAACCGAGAACACATTTTCAGCCTGCACCTCTCCACCGGTTTTCTCCTCCACCCATTTTCTCAAATCGGCGTTCCGGTAACCGAAATAACTGTCCTTTGCAAATGGGGTTTCATTGGCCGGAATAAGCCATTCGCCCTCTTCAACCCAGTGTATATCATCGATGGTCAGACGACCCCCCTCAAGAAAATAAGGGATGATCAGGCAGCCATCCATATCTTGCTTTAGTGTTGAAACAAGGGACTCGACTTCATCCGGATAGTGTCCTCTAAGGGTTGAATCACTGCGGCTGACCACCACAAATTGTCGATTTGTCCGACTGGCAGCTTCCGCAAGATTCTTCCCTATCTCTATTGTCAGCTCTGTTGCCTCCTTCACTGGCAAACTGCGTGAATTGGTGAGGATGTAGAACAATTCCGGTTCCTGTTGCAGCTCCTTTTCAAGCATATCCACCGACCAGTCAGTCAGTACCGGAATATCATATACGGTCTGAGTTCCTGTGGGATCATCATCAAGCACCACGATGGTGCGCTGGCTCTCCTTCACCTGCCGGCGAATATCGGGCAGCAGGGATTCGTGCCATTCCGGTGCTTGCTGTGAGAGAAGTGTTCTCTTCTCAATTCGTTTTGATTTCAATGGTTACGGTTTTATATGAATGGTTTCCGTCGAACTCAGGTTACTGAAAGCCTATGATGACTGGTTCAGGATCTTCTCCATGGCAGTGGTTACCAGTGCCACATTTTCGGGTCTGCTGTTAAAGCCCATCAGGCCAATGCGCCATACCTTGCCCGCCAGTTCACCAAGCCCATTTCCGATCTCAATGTTGTAGTCATTCAGCAGGGCAGCTGTTACTTTTTTTGCATCTACCCCTTCAGGAACTGCAACAGTGATCAGGCTGGGCAGACGGATCTCATCCTTTACGTAGGGTTCCAGACCGATCTTTCCCAATTCTGAAACCAGCAGATCGGCATTTCTCTGATGCCTTTCCCACCGTTCCCGGAGACCCTCTTCAACCACAAGTCTCATGGCCTCATAAAATCCATAATTCATATTGATGGGTGCCGTATGGTGATAGGAACGTTCTTTGCCCCAGTAACTACTAAGCAATGACATGTCCAGGTACCAGTTCTTTACTTTCCCTGATCGACCATTGATCTTATCCAGTGCACGGGAACCGAAGGTCAGAGGGGAGATCCCGGGGGGACAACTGAGGCATTTCTGGCTTCCGGCATAGGCCGCATCGATCTTCCAGTCATCGATAAATAAGGGTACCCCACCCATACTGGTGACAGTATCTACCAATAAAAGGGTGTCATTATCACGACAGAGGTCCCCTACTCCTTCCAGGGGTTGCCTGGCACCGGTGGAGGTTTCAGCATGAACCAGTCCAAGGATAACCGGCTTGTGGGAAATTACAGCTTCTGAAATCTCCTCAAATGAAAAAGATTCTCCCCAAGGCTTCCGGATCGTCACAACCTCAGCTCCATACCGCTCTGCCATATCGACCATGCGCATTCCAAAATAGCCCATGACTCCGATCAGAACCTTATCTCCCGGTTCGATCAGGTTGGCAAAGGTGGCCTCCATGGCGGCACTGCCGGTTCCACTCACCGGGATACACATCCTGTTGTCGGTCTGCCATACATAGCGAATAAGGTCCTGGTTCCTGTTCATTATTTCCAGGAACTGGGGATCCAGGTGACCCACCTGTCTCATTCCCAACGCCTGTAATACACGTGGATGGGCATTGGAAGGTCCAGGTCCAAGCAGAAGCCTTGGTGAAACACTCAGTTGCGGGTAGGATTTTCTAAAGGTGTCTGATACTTCTCTTCTCATGCTTTCTCTGATTTTCTTAAATTTTTAGTAAAGCTCCACTAAAAATAACAGCTCTCGGGTTCCCAGACAAATAATTTTAACATTGTCCTGATTTTGGCACACAGTTGCAGGAAGAAATATTGAGCAAAAAAAAACAAAATCAAGTTTTGAAATCCATACATTTACTTTTAGGTTTGAACTCACTTTACACGAGACCAATTAAATAACATAATTAATTACGAGTGAATCTTCGAAAAAAACTCATTACCATCACTGCTTTTGCCATCGCCATGGGCTTCCTGGAGAGTGCAGTGGTGGTCTATATGAGGGAGATCCTCTACCCGGAAGGATTTGCATTCCCCCTCTCACCCATTCCGATAAGTCTGGCCTTAACGGAACTTCTGAGGGAAGTGGCCACCGTCATTATGCTTGTGACCATCGGGGTCATCGCCGCAAAACGTTTCAGCGTTAAAAGCATTATCTTGATATTAATTGAAACGCCATGAAGAGAATACAGCATTTACTATTGATCATTTCAATGATAGCCCTTGGTGCATGTACCGGGGAAGAGGCTGATCTGTTACCCGCCCCATTTGAGGTCATCCCTCAACCCAGGAGTGTGGAAATACTCAAAGGGAAAGGGCTTAAATTCGGGGAGCTTTCAGGAATTGAATTGAAAGGCATTGATAAACGTCCCCTGATGGGCAGGATATTGTCACTATTGCCTGAAAACAAACCTTCTGGCACAGGACTGGTACTGATCCTCGATTCAACACTTTCAAGCGTACATGGCCAGGAGGGCTACATTCTGACCATCTCCCGGGGTAGCGCAGAGATAAAAGCAACCGGTGAGGCAGGACTGTTTTATGGTTGTCAGACCCTGGAACAGCTTCTGGAGGATGCAAGGGACCATCATGCGGCCATTCCTTCCTGTCTCATTACCGATTACCCTGCAATCGCATACAGGTCGGTTCATTTTGATGTTAAACACCATCTGGACCACATGAACTACTATTATGAGAGCATCGATCGACTGGCCAGGTATAAGATCAATGCGTTGATTTTTGAAGTCGAAAACAAGCTGCGTTATGTCAGGCAACCATCTGTAGGTGCACTCCAGTCCATTAGCATTGATGAAATGGCGGCATTAACCAGGTACGCTGCAGAACGTCATATTGAGATATCTCCACTGGTGCAGGGTCTGGGTCATGCTACTTTTATTCTCAAACATCCGGAATATGAGTATTTGAGAGAGATCCCGGACAAGAGATGGGTTTCATGCTCCGTGGAACCAGGCACCTATGAACTCTACCAGGATCTATTTCTGGACGCTTTCGAAGCTACACCCGGTTCCAGGTACGTCCACATCGGTGGGGATGAAATCGGGGACATCGGATTATGTGACCGCTGCAGGGCCAAAGGTGAGGAGATAGGAGAGCTGGGACTTTACCTTCACTGGCTGAATACCATCTGTGACATGGCAAATGCATCGGGCCGGATACCCATCTTCTGGGATGACATGCCACTAAAAATGGCCGGGGTTTACGAAAGTACCTGGAACAGTGACTATACACAGGTGCAGGCCGATGAGGAATGGGAAACAGGAGAACCTAAACTGGACAGGCTCATTAAAAGATTCCCGAAGAACTGTGTATACATGCGATGGAATTATGAACTGGGAAGATTACCAGGAAATATAAAAGCCCTGGATTGGTACAAAAAGAATAAACTGCCGTCCATGGTTTCCACTGCAGCCCAGACCAATGCCGTTCTGTTTCCCAAAGATGAAAGAACAGGTGCCATGTCCGATGGAGGGTTGAGAGCCATTCGAAGTTTCCTGGGTCTGGCTGCCGAAAAGGAGATTGAGGGGATGTTCTGCACTGCCTGGGATGATAAATCACCCCATTTCGAGACCTACTGGAGAGGATTAATTGCCGCTGCAGAGTATAGCTGGTCGCCCGAAACCCGATCGCTGGAGGAGTACGATAAAGCATACCTTCAACGCGAATATGGTTTGTCTGTTACTGACTATTATACCTTTTACAACAAACTGACGGAAGCCGCTTCCTTCTGGGGCCGTGCATTCAACAGGAGAGGAACAAGGTACAGCAACGAAAATGCCCTGTTTGTTTTACCGGGACTGGCACACTGGATCCCCGAAGCGAATAAGGAGAATCAGTGGGGAAAAACAGATTTCACAGACCTCCTTTTGGATCTGCCTGACATAAACGAACCCGGGAAATGGACAGAAACCTATGAAGAGAGGTTGACAGAAGCTCAGTCCATCATCGATAGCTATGAGACAACCTCCAACCTGATTGACCGGTATGAAAGCGCCTCCATCAGGAACAGGTATCACTGGGAAATTTTCAGGGTTCTGAATGATTTCCAAATAACTGCACCTAAACTATTACTGGCCCTGAAACAGTGTGACAGTGATGATGAAACTCAAAGGATAAAGGGTCAGGCACAGGTTCATATCGAATTGATGGAATTCCAAAGGGCCTGGGAGAACCTGAAACAGGTTTACGCTGAGACCCGCTTTATAAAATACCCGGATAGTTATGTCCCGGACCGGTATTATCATTTTGCCAGTCAGCGTGAAGACCTCAGCTGGATGATCCAGGCCGAGGAGTTGTTTCACCATATGATCCATGACTGGATCTCTGATCGGGATCACTGACAAATAATCGGATATTTTTGCATATAATTACGAAATAGTTAAACTAATTTGCAAGAGAACGCAAAAAATAGAAACCATGAAAAGACTAATCACGATCCTGTTAGCAGTATTATTGTGTCAATCCTCATTCGCCCAGAAGAAAATCTGGGATGAAACAGAAGAGGAAAAAGCGAACCGGCTGGAATGGTGGCAACACGATCGCTTTGGTATGTTTATCCATTGGGGAACGTATGCCCTTGCCGGCCGGCATGAGTGGGTGAAAAAACGTGAACGGATACCGGATGGCGATTACCAGCAATACTTTGACAATTTCAATCCTGATCTTTACAACCCAACGGAATGGGCAAAGATGGCTAAAAATGCAGGAATGAAATATGCTGTGATCACATCAAAACACCACGAAGGTTTTACACTGTTTGATTCAAAGTTTACCGATTATAAAGCCACCAATACACCTTACGGAAAAGATGCACTTGCAGCGTGGGTGGATGCCTTCAGGGCCGAAGGGTTGAAAATCGGGTTTTACTACTCGCTCATCGACTGGCATCATCCCGAATACACCATCGACAGGGTACATCCGCAAAGTGCTGGTACCCAGGAGGAGTATGATGAACTTAACAAGGAGCGGGATATGGGTGTGTACAGGAAGTATCTGAAAAACCAGGTGCGTGAGATCCTGACCAACTATGGAAAAATTGACATATTGTGGCTCGACTACTCCTTCCCGGGAAAATTTGGCAAGGGCCGGGACGACTGGGGATCCATCGAACTTATGAAAATGGTAAGGGAACTGCAACCCGGGATCATTGTCAATGACCGCGCCGATCTGAAGGAGTATGCCGGTGGATGGGATTTCACCACTCCCGAGCAGTTCAAAGTACCGGAATGGCCCACTTACGAGGGTAAGAAAATCGCATGGGAAACCTGCCAGACTTTTTCCGGCTCATGGGGGTATTACCGCGATGAACACACCTGGAAAGATACCAAGCAATTGCTCGTACTATTGATTGAATCTGTAAGCAAGGGCGGAAATCTCCTGCTTAATGTGGGACCCACAGGACGGGGAACCATCGATTACAGGGCAGAAAGTGCTCTGAGTTCCATGGGCGACTGGATGAAATACAACAGCCGTTCTATCTATGGTTGTACAGAGGCGCCCGAATCATTCCATGTGCCCGATCATTCCCTGCTCACCTATAATCCAACAACCAATCGCTTGTACATTCATCTGCTTGACTACCCATTGCAGAATTTCACTTTGAAAGAATACAAGGGGAAGATCAAATATGCACAGTTTCTTCACGATGCTTCGGAAATCAGGATCTCTGCACCCAGGGGGCATTGGGCCAGGAATGAACTTTCAGAAAATGACATCAACCTGAGCCTTCCGGTCAACAAACCACCGGTCGAGATCCCGGTAATAGAATTGATGTTGGAAGAGTAAATGATTTAGCCTATATTTATCCTTGAAATATCAAACATCATGTTTTAATTTTCCAGGATGTTCATCGATAGGAAAATATTAAAAGCGCAAATAGAAAATTCAATTAAGGATTTTCCGGTCACAGCTCTTTTAGGTCCAAGACAATGTGGTAAAACTACCATTGCCCGAATCATCTCCAAAAATATTGAATGCACTTTTTTTGATCTGGAAGATCCTTCTGATGTAACTGCATTAAGCAGCTCTCCTATGCTAGCTCTGGAATCTTTGACTGGTTTAGTGATTTTAGATGAAGTTCAACGTATGCCAGAATTGTTTCCCATATTACGGGTCCTGGCAGACAGAACATATAGTGAATCAAAATTCCTGATTCTTGGCAGTGCTTCACCAACCCTTGTCCGCGGAGTCTCTGAATCACTGGCAGGAAGAATATCATTTATCGATATGACTGGATTCAATCTTCTTGACCTTGGAGTGAGCAAT
>JAUVKN010000176.1 GCA_030596245.1 Bacteroidia bacterium
TTCGTAGGCTGCAAGTGCAGCAGCCGCATCGGGTGCAGCTTTCCTCAGGTGACACTCTGCCTCAATAAACTTCAACTCGGCATAGGTCATAATGGGCAACGGAGCCGTGGCATTGATCACATTCTCTGAAATCTTTGAGTATATTGTTCCAGCCTGGTCCTCTTCGGAAGTTCCGTTCTGGGCCGGCACATACTCACCATTCACCTGGTTTATAAAGAGGGGAATCCTTGGGTCGTTGATACCATCAAGAATGTCATAAAATGTCACACTGAGGGAGTGGTGTCTCCTTTCGTTCTCCTCCTGGAACCAGGTATTCTCATGACCCAGGTCATCCGACCAGTTATCAAAAGTGAAATCATCCTCCATGGAAATAAAACCATTGGCTGCTGCAGCCAGCGCATCTGCTGCAGAACCAGTAGCATCGATATTACTCATACGGTTATAAGCCCTGGCTTTCAAAGAGTAAGCAGCCAGGATCCACGCATCAGGATCACCGTCGTAAATATAGTCCTCACCGCCGGTTGTACTGATATTGTCCTTCTGAAGATCTGCAATGGCATCATCCAGAAGAGCCAGCATGGCAGCGTAGATTGACTCCTGGGTATCATACACCGGCTTCCTGTTCTCGGCTCCCAGCGTTGCTTCGGTGTATGGGATCCTTCCCCAGGTATCGGTGGAGGCAAGAAAAGTATAAGCCTGCAGAATCTTGGCAATCCCCACATCGATCCACTTTCCCTCTTCACTGCCACCTTCTGATCCTTTCTCAATGATGATCTTCAGGTCGGGTAATAATCTGGGATAGATCTGGAAGGACCAGCTGTTTTCGCTAAGTTGGGAGTTGATGTTGGCACGCCTGTCAGCATCACGCATCTGACCGTGAGCACCGGCTGTCTGTTCAACAAAGATTGAGCTGTACCATGCCAGGGTGGTTCCCGTAACCCAGTAGGGTGTAGCTGCTGTACAACCCGACATCAGCATGCTAATGGGTACATCTGTCGGGTTGTTCGGATCCGTATCGATCTCGTCCATGATCTCATCGCTGCACGAAAAAGTGAACAGCATGAGCAGGAGTAAACTGAATATTGAAATATATTTTTTCATCTTAACTGAGATATTTAAAAGGTTATTTTTAGACCACCGCCAAAGGACTTGGTATTCGGCAATGAGACATATTCAAATGCGCCAATCCCGTTCCCCTCTGATGTACTCGATTCCGGGTCGAAATTGGGATAGTCGGTCCAGAGCGCCAGGTTCCTTCCATTGGCAAACAGGGAGATGGAACTGATAAAAGTGTTGCTGAACCAATGTTGAGGCATGTCATAGGTGATAACCACCTCTTTCAGCCTGAGCAGGGTCTTATCGAAAATTCTCGATTCAGAAATACCCCACTCAACGGTACTGTAATAGTCCTCCCCTTTCAGGATTTCAATGTCATTGTCTCCATCTAGGATCAGATCTCCCGTAGCGGGATCCAGGTAACCTTTGGCCGTATTAGGCAAGACCACAGGGGTTTCCCTGTCTTCACACACCCGGTCAGCACCATAATTCCTGAGAAGCGCATTCAAACCACTGGAGATATATCCACCTTTGGAATAGAAGAACTGTGTTGTCAAGGAGAATCCTTTGTAGCGCAGAATGTTGGTCAAACCTGCATCCCAGTCAGGGTTAACCTTTCCGAGAATCTTCTCATCTCCACCCTGCAGAGGCATCCCGTAGAACGGATTGTCTACACCTGCAACGGTTTCCCTCGAATCCACAACGATCCGATCGTTATCATCCCTCACATAGCCACTACCAAAGATTACCGGATAGGGATGTCCTTCATAGGCATAAGCTCCCACACTGGTGAAGTTCTGCCAGCCGGTTTGGACACGCTCCACTCCGGGGGCAAGTTCAATCACCATATTCTCGTTCTTAGAAAAGTTGGTTAAGATCTCCCATTCAAAACCACCACTGGTCCGAAAAGGTACAATGGAAAGAACCACTTCATGACCTTTCGATTCCAGTTCACCCGCATTTCTGTACTCTCCACGGAAACCGGAAGAGGCTGCCAGAGGAACATTAAAGATCTGATCGGTTGCATTCTCATAGTAGTAGGAGTAGTCGATCCCTACCCTGTTCTCGTAGAAGCGCAGGTCGACCCCAATCTCGTAAGTAGTAATATTCTGAGGTCTCAGATCACTTGAAAGCAGGGTTGATTGTAATGTAAAAGCAGGATTCCCCCTGTAAGGAAAGGTGAAATCGTTGTTCAGGAACCCGCTCCCTAACGCTTCATTATCCTCCTTGGCTATGAACAGGGTCCTTGTGGCATAAAGGGCACCGGCCTGTCCCATCTGGGAGTAAGAGGCGCGTATCTTACCAAAGGGCAGTACCTGCTGGTTATCCAAAAAGCCCAGCTCCGTAAAGATAAATCCCATAGAAACCGAGGGGTAAAAATAGGACCTGTTTCCGGATGGCATATTGGAAACAATGTCGTTCCGTCCGGTCACTGTAAGAAACAACATGGAGGCGTAATCAGCTGTTGCACTTCCGTAAAAACCAACAACCCGCTGTTGGGTTAACTCCTGAAATACTGTCTGGGCACCCGTATTTGAGATATGGTCAAACCCACCAATGGTAATATTGGTACCTGTCATTGAGTGAGTCTGTGTGGTAATATCATAGAACTCATTACCAAGAATCACATCCACTCCGATATCACCAAAATCCTTGGTAATATTGATACTTGCATTGGAGTTAAGCTCCTGCCTCTGGTAGTTATAGTCATCGACCTGACCACCAGCAGGTTCCATTCCGAATTCAGGGTATCCTCTACCCGCTCCGCCGGAACCCAGGGAGATCACTTCATGTCCTGTGGTAAAAAACCTGTCCAAACCGATCCGGTAGTTGATACGCATCCAATCGAATGGCTGATAGCTGATGGATGTGTTTCCAAAGAACCTGTTTGTGACCTCATTGTAAGAGTTGTGCGCAAGGGCCCAATAGGGATTGTCCATAGCAAACCGGTAGTGATACTGGCTGTATGGATCTGATTCGCGCTCAAAAGGCTTATTGGTCAAATCATAGCTCCGAGGTGCAAAATAGACCGTGAACAATGGGTTGGCCAGGTTACTTCCACCGGGGATCTTATCGATATCCACTGTTGATACATTGGCCGAAACCGTTGCGGACCACTTATCTCCCAGATCGAAATATCCATTGAATTTGGCATTGTTCCTCACCATCCCTGTGGTCTCGATAATCCCCTTCTGATCTGTGCGACCAATTCCCAGACTGTAATTGGCATTATCTGTGGCCGATGAGATATCGATGGAGTTGGTAAAGGTGTATCCCTTCTGAAAGAAATCCTCCTGGTTGTCATACACCCCTGGAACCTGGGTCGGAGCAGAGCCGTCGAAAGTCTCATAGGGATTATCAAAGAAAAGGTTCTCCTCCTGGGTTTGATAGTTTTGAAGGGTATCGATGCGTGGTCCCCATGAACCGGACGACCACAGGTTCAGAACGCCACCGTTGCCCTGACCATAGGTGGATTGCAGTTCTGGCAGACGACTGATCCTGTCTGATGAAAAACTGCTGTTCACGGTAACCAGTGTCTTTTTACCGGCGCTCCTTGCTGCAGATCCGCTCTTGGTAGTGATCACAATCACCCCATTGGCGGCCCTTAAGCCATAAAGCGCAGCAGCGGTAGCACCTTTTAAAACAGAGATCGACTCAATATCCTCAGGGTTCAGGTCCACAATCCTGGAGGATGGGTTGGTACCCTCTCCTACATTTTCCACAAACGCTTTCTCAGATGCAATGGGCATTCCATCCACCACATACAGGGGCTGGTTTGATCCGGTCAGGGAAACGTTCCCACGGATGGTCACATGGGATGTTGCTCCCGGCATACCGGATGATTGCTTCACATTCACTCCGGCAATCTTGCCCTGGAGTGATTTGGAGACATCCATGTTCTTGGCACCGGAAATCTGACTTTCGTCGATCTCCTGAACCGAATAACCCAGGGCCTTCTTCTCCTTTCTGATCCCCATTGCAGTGACAACTACCTCATCAATATGCAGCAGATCGGATTCCATAATCATATTGATCTGGGTTTGACCTGAAACTGAAAGTTCCTGGGTTGAAAGACCTACAAAGCTGAATACGATTACTTCAGCAGATGCGGGTATGTTGAGCTGGTATTCTCCATTATGATCGGTAATGGTACCAACCGAGGTTCCCTTTACACTAACTGTAACACCTGGTAAAGGAGAACCATCCTCGGCGCTGGTCACAGCTCCAGTGACCAATCGGCCCTGCCCCATAAGGGTCAGGGTACCCAGCGCCATAAATAGCAGAAAGCTTAATACTCTTTTCATAGATTCAGATTTAGTTTGACGATTAATATTTTTCTACCGTTCAGACAGAATTTTGATCTAAAAAAGCAGAAAGCTCTCTGTTTTTCTAATAATATCAAGCAATGGCAGGTTGTTGAGGCTATACTGTTGATTCAAGTCAGTTTTTGTCCGTTTACCCGTTTCAAGCGGTTGCTGACTGGTATGTTGTGCTCCATTGACTGATACTTGATGCCCAATTGGACATTTTTTGATGCCTGTTCATGGTCAAATACATCCTCGGGGGGGTCAACACGGGATAACCAACTACTTGATCTGGTCATCTGGCGAATCCAATGCAGAATGATGATGTTATTAAGATTTTGATATATTTACATACTTGAAACCTAAAACTAACCACTATGCTGACCTTGACAGATTATCTGATCATTGCAGGCTATTTTATTGTGATCCTTGTTGTCGGTGGGCTCACCGGTAGAAAACAGAGCAAGGAAGAGTTCCTGATCTCGGGACGAAAGCTCAAGTCGTTTCAGGCTACAACCACTATCTTCTCAAGCCGGATCGGTGCAGCAATCCTGCTTACTTATACCGCGCTTGTTTACCTCTACGGAATGGGTGCCTTATGGTATTTTATTGGATCAGTGTTTGGGTTGTTTGTGTTCTACTTCTTTGGATTAAAGGTTAAAAAACTGGCCGATAAAGAGAAGTTCTATACCATGCCTGACTTCTTTTTCTTCCTTAAAGGAAAGTTTGCAGGATACCTTGCCACCATTATCACCATAACTGTGATGTTTGGCTGGGTGGTCCTTAATTTCACCGCCGGTGGCAAACTGGTTTCAGAGTATACAGCCATCAGTTATGATTTCTCAGTGATCATTGTGGGGGTTATCATCCTTCTATACCTTCTCGCTGGCGGATTCGATGCGGTAGTCAAAACCGATGTCATCCAGACTGTAGGGATCTTCCTGCTGTTTGTCCTGATGATGTACCTGCTCCTCACTACAAACACAAAACCGGGACTTGCTTTCATGGATCTATTCAACCTGCCCGCAGGACAAATTATCAGTTTCTTCCTGGCCGGATTCTTCATTCCCATGGCCTCTCCGGAGCTCTGGCAACGAGTATATGCCATCGAGAATAAAAAGCATTTCAAGCGAAGTATCATAATGTCATCGATTTTCTATATTATCATCGGATTTATTCTGCTCCTGATCGGTCTGGTCATTCGGGCCGACATTCCAGACATTGAGGCAGATACCTCCCTGATCGTAGGTTTTAGCAGGTTGCTGCCTATGGGTCTGGCTGGATTATCAGTGGTGATTATCTATTCATCAGTCTCCTCTTCAGCCGATACTTACATGTTTACCACTGCATCCTCTGTAACCCAGGATTTTCTGGAGAAAACAGGCCTTACAAAAAAAGCAGCCCTGAGAAAAACCATGCGCTACAGCTTGGTGGTTTTGATGATCCTTGGTATTGGGATGGCCCTTATTCTCCGTGATATTGTAGATGCAACCTTCTTCTTTGTATCCCTTACAATGTCGTTGGGCTTCCTGGTCCTGGTTATCTGGATCTATCCGAAAATCAACCGGCACAGTGTGAATCTTTCCATTTTCGCTTGCCTTATCGGAGTGATCATACCTGCCAGTATCATCGGAATATCTGAAACCCTTGTACAATACGCCATCGGGTTCTGCATTATCGGATTGCTTCTTGGCTTTGTGGTGCAAGCGATTAAACCTGCGAAGGTATAAAGTCGAGCATACACATACAAAATGGGAGTAAACTTTGCGGTTTACTCCCATTTCACTGATAAGTACCCATAGCCACCAATCAGTGCCGAGCTACAGTTATTATGGCCGGCCCAACAGACATACCCCGAAGGGTAGTGCACTGATGCACCCTGGTTCTCAGCCCATGTTCCGTAGAACATTGACTTGCAACCGTCCTTTCACTCAGCTACGAGAGCTTTGTTTCCGGGACTGGCTTCTTAAGGCCCCTGCAACGGCCAGGT
Source organism: Bacteroidia bacterium (assembly GCA_030596245.1). Classification (GTDB taxonomy): domain Bacteria; phylum Bacteroidota; class Bacteroidia; order Bacteroidales. The sequence goes on from JAUVKN010000176.1 coordinate 6,352, forward strand.
CTTACGATCTGCCCGAGGCCAGAGTGAAAAGCTTAGCGGAACCCCAAAGGATTCTTTTTGGCTCTTCAGCCTTTCGAATCAACCTTTTAAAGATCTACCAAGAAGGGATCTTTGGTTGAATAAACCGTGAAACTTTGTTCCTCGGTTTATGCCTGGCTCTGGATGAATCTCCAGTGGAGGGGGAATCCCTTTCACCGGCCGGTTCGCTAATCAGATTCCTTTCGGACTGGTTCACTACACCGGGCGAAACTTCGAGCGGCCTGTTATCTCTTACTCGGTACAATCAAAAATAGACCATCGGAGAAAGCAAGTCAAGAAGATGAGCCGATTCTATATTCACAAATAATCCACAACAGTTATTAACAATTGTTAATAATCCTAACCCTTTACCTGATACGGAATAACAAAAGAATTACTGAGAGATCTAACAGATGTTCATTTCCTTCCATCAACAATTACTTTTAGTGATAAATCTCCTTGCTCCTCCAGTCAATTTCAGGAATTTTGTAAATTTACATCTAAACCTATTTGCCATGAACCTAAAAAAGAAGAAGTTATTCCTTTGGTCCGCTCTGATTTTTGCTGCACTGGGAACCACGTTGGGACAATCTGCTTATGATTTACATTTTCAGGGCTTGCTCGCCGATATTGAAGGCAAAAGCATCAGTAATGAACCTTTCGAGCTTTCAGTACAATTGAAAACCGAATCGGGCCAGGAGGTACTTTTTGAATTCAACTCATCCACCAAAACCAATGAGGAAGGTTGGTTCGGCTTTACAATCAGTGAAATCTCTCGTTACCTTTTGAAGGATGGCGAGATTAGCGAAACCATAGTGATATGGATGGAATTCCTCCCAAACGAGAATACAAAGTGGATCAGAAACGGAGACGATTTTATGGTGACCTATACCCTGGCTCCGACCCTGGTAGACAATTCAAAGCAGTTGAAAATAACCCGAATGGAAGGTACTGAATTGATGATACATTCAGAAGATCACCTCTATGTATTCATAGATCAATACCCTTTTGCATATCTCACCGGCGGATTCCTGGTAACCGATAAGCCACCAATTACCAATCAATCCATTGCTGACCTGCAACATTGGCTGTCACCCGATGATCAGGATGAGGAAGGTGCTGCATCACGAGGTGTGAAAGGCGGATTCCCATCTGGTGGTTACTACAAGAAAAATTAGCTGCTCTACTTTTTATCTTAATCCTTCGCTCCGGGCTTATCGGTAGGACGCTGTGTACCTTTGGATATGGAATCCCTCATGGTCGTATCAGCTTCAATGTTTTTGAGCTTATAATAATCCATAATCCCAAGGTTTCCGCTCCTGAAAGCATCAGCCATGGCAAGGGGAATCTCCACTTCAGCTTCAATTACTTTAGCGCGGGCTTCCTGTGCTTTAGCCTTCATCTCCTGTTCAGTGGCCACAGCCATTGCCCTTCGCTCCTCGGCTTTGGCCTGTGCAATGTTCTTATCGGCATTGGCCTGATCCATCTGCAACTCTGCTCCGATGTTTTTGCCAATATCAATATCGGCCACATCGATGGAAAGAATTTCAAATGCTGTTCCGGCATCAAGTCCCTTTTCAAGTACCATTTTTGAAATGTTATCAGGGTTCTCAAGTACCTCCTTATGGGACTTGGAAGAACCAATGGAAGAGACGATACCCTCACCCACACGGGCCAGAACAGTCTCTTCACCTGCTCCACCAACCAATTGCCTGATGTTGGCCCTTACTGTAACACGTGCTTTTGCAATCAACTGGATCCCATCTTTTGCAACAGCGGTCACAGGCGGGGTGTTGATCACCTGGGGATTGACTGACATCTGAACTGCAGTAAGCACTTCACGTCCGGCCAGGTCAATGGCAGTAGCCATCTGGAACGAAAGATCGATGTTTGCTTTACTGGCTGAGACCAGTGCATGGATCACCTGTTCCACATGTCCTCCAGCCAGGTAATGGGCTTCCATTTCGTCGCGCTTAATAAAAGAGAGTCCCGCCTTATATGCCTCGATCATGGACCTGACGATGACTGTTGGGGGAACTTTCCTCCAGCGCATCAGGATTAGCTGTAGAAGGGAAATTCTCACGCCCGACAACAGTGCGGTAAACCACAATCCAATGGGGATGAAATACAAAATGATCCAGAGGCCGATAATGCTGGCCATAACAATGATGATCCACAAATAGTCAAATTCCATAGTTATTTATCTTTAATTGGTTTTACACTGATTCTAGTTCCTGCAATGGACACAATCTCAATATCGGTATGTTCATCGATATAACCTTCAGTAGATTTGGCTTCCCTCACCAGATTGTTCACAAGAATCTTGCCCATGGGGGCAAGACGCGTGATGGTAGTTCCCCGGTCA
>JAUVKN010000063.1 GCA_030596245.1 Bacteroidia bacterium
TATCCCGATCTCGCATTCTCATACAAGGTCCACGTAAGCACCCTGGAGGGGAACAGCATCAGGGTGGTGGTAGACCTGGAAGAGCCTTTGCCGGATGAGTGGGTCGGTAAAGTTGGATTCAACCTGGAACTTTTCCCAGGCGACCTGTTTGGAAAATCATTCCTCATGGACAATGCATTCGGTATATTCCCTGACCAGCCGGCAGGACCCATGATGGAGTTCGATGGAGCAACTTTATCTGAACCTCTTGTAAGCGGAGCCACACTGGTGGTAGCTCCTGAAGAGGATCTGCAACGGATGGTCATTCACTCCATGGGTAACCCGGTGGAGTTATGGGATGGACGAACCAATCACAACAATGGCTGGTTTATAGTCAGGAGCACCATCCCGGAAGGGGTAACCTCCAGGGCCATTGAATGGATCATCACGCCTTCCACATTGCCAGATTGGAAGTACGAACCGGTGATCCAGGTATCCCAGTTAGGTTACCACCCCAAACAGAAGAAGATGGCTGTGGTAGAATTGGATATCAATGATACACCGGAAGAGGAATTTATCCTCTACCGACTTCAGGAAAAGGGAAGAGAACCGATCCACACTGGTCATCCCTCTAAATGGGGCCATTTTTTAAGATACCAATATACTACCCTGGATTTTTCTGCCGTTTCGACACCCGGAATCTACCAGGTCTCCTACGGATCTCAACTTTCGCATCCATTCAGGATCGCCGAAGATGTATATGGAAACAGGGCCTGGCAACCCACACTTGATTACTACCTGCCGGTTCAAATGTGCCACATGAGGATCAATGAGAAGTACAGGGTGTGGCATGACCTGTGCCACATGGATGATGCCCAGATGGCTCCCCCGGTTCCCTACCATTTTGACGGGTACCGCCAGGAGAAGGAGAACCATACCCACCTTGAAGCGGGTGAATTTGTCCCCGGTCTAAACCAGGGTGGATGGCACGATGCTGGAGATTACGACCTGAGGGTGGAGTCACAGGCTGGAACCGTCTGGATGCTTGCACTTATGATCGAAGAATTTGGCCTGGACCATGATGCCACCCTCATCGATCCGGAAAATCACCTGGTGGAGATCCACCAGCCCGATGGAAAGTCAGACGCTATTCAACAGATTGAACACGGACTGGCCTCCATCCTTGGAGGATACCGGTCATTAGGAAGACTGTATCGAGGAATTATCTGTTCCGATCTTCGGCAATATGTAATGTTAGGAGATGCTGCTTCCATGACAGATAACATTCCGGAAACGAACGACAACAGGTGGGTATTCACAGAGGATAATCCACGAAGAGAGTTGCAGGTGGCGGCGAGTCTGGCTGCTGCAGCCAGGGTGCTGGAACCACACAATTCAACATTGGCAAAAGAATCCCTGGAGACCGCCCTGGCGCTTTGGAAGAGTGCATCTCAGACCGATGGTTTATACTCCCAAAAAATCATAGCCATATCAGAGTTGATCCTTGCCACCGGTGACCAGGCATTCAAGGATGAACTGATCCGTCTGGAAGATCAAATAGTTAAAAATATTTCTCAATGTGGTTGGGCCGTTGGACATGTGATTCATACCATAGATAATGAAACTTTCAAAAAAGAGATTTCTGAAGCGGTGAGAAAGTACCAACAACAACTGAAAAAAGAACAGGCTTCTGATTCTCCTTACGGGGTCCCATACAAACCAAATATCTGGGGCGCCGGTTGGAATATCCAACGATTTGGAGTAGAGCAATATTTCAACCACAAGGGATGGCCAGAACTAACTAATTCCGATTTCTACGAAAATGCGCTTCATTTCATTCTTGGGGTCCATCCCGGTTCCAACAATGCTTCCTTTGCATCAGGTATTGGATCCAATTCCATCAAAGTGGCATATAGGGTGAATCGTGCCGACTGGTCGTTTATTCCAGGAGGAGTGGTCTCGGGGACCGCCCTAATCCGGCCGGATTTCCCTGAGCTTAAGACCTGGCCATTCCTTTGGCAACAGACTGAATATGTAATGGGAGGCGGCGCCACCAATTATATGTTCCTGGTTTTGGCGGTTAACGCCCTCTATCAGGATTAGAAAGAGCTAAACAGCCGGGAGGGTCATTCGTCTTTTAATCTAAAATTGAACCAGTGATTGACTCTCCTCCTCCGGAATAGGTCCTAAATCGGAACTAACACAGTTATCCTGTACCTGTATACAGTTAGTAACTTAATCAACCACTGTCACCCGGCTGCCCCTGCCACGGGTATCAAATGACCTGAGTCGTATATTGCCTGAAACCTCAACCGGACCTGTATAGATTGGTGAATCCATTCCGGGTTCCGATCCCTTTGTGGAATACCTGATGGTTAGTCCGGGAAAATCAATATTGGCGTAGAGCTTCCCATCCATAATCAGGGCGCCCGGAGGTGGAAGCCGGTAGTTAAATCCTTCAAAAATATAATCAAGGCGTGGCATCTCGCGCTGTCCCACAACATTGGCAAATTCATTCCAGGCGCTGTTCATTGCTTCAATTCGCTTTTCCATATTTTCAATGGATCCCCACGCTCTCTGACCAGCCCAGGCTCTTTCTGCCAGTCCGATCATTTTGGGCATGTAAAAGTACTCCATCATCTCACCACCTTTAACGAATTCACTCCACAGCTCTCCCTGAATACCTATGATATTCTTTTGGGCCTCGGGTTTGAGTCTTTCCATTCCTTTAAAATCCACATCCGAATCAATCGCATTCCAATATCGATCGGTCAGGGTGGATTTAAAGACATCAAAAGGTATAAACTCAAAAGCCCTTCGGGTATTGACATAGCCACCCCAATAGTGTCCGGGTTCCTCCGGATGATGGTTGTAGGCCAGATCAAAATAAAAATTGGTCACGTTACATAGTATCACAGGATAACCTGCATTGGCCATACGGTTTCCCAGATCCAGGTATTCATCCTGACTGTTCCAGACATAGGGCAGCATAGCATCACCTGCAAACTCGGGATTGGGAATCCAGTTTCCCTCATCACTCTTTTTCATGGCAATCTCTTCCCATCCTGCCATCACCAGGTTCTTCCTCTTCAGTATCTCAAACAGGCGGCCCTCAAAATAGGCCTGGAGATTTACAGCGTCACCAATCTCCGGATGATTGTTAAGAAAGGCGCTGCATATGGGTGAAGCAGTCCATGATCCGTGAGGGACTTCATCACCACCAGCATGCATAACATTCAGTGTCAGTCCGGCCTCTTCATACATTTCAATCACATCATCCACTACCGTTTCATAAAACAGATATGGGGCTTCATGACAGACACAGATTACATTGTCATCAAAATTCTGGGCTGAATTGTATGAGGAAATATCTTCGGGATCAATCAGTCTGTACTCTAACGCTGCTTGCTCCTTCCCCTCTTTCATGAGTCGATCGTACCTGGTTTCCATGGCATAGATCGCAGCACGCGCATGACCTGGAAAGTTGATTTCCGGGATCACTTCTATATGGTGCTCGTCTGCAAAACGAAGGATCTCTATAAAGGTCTCTCTGGACAAGAAACCGCTCCCGTGACCCATTCCGGGTTCAGGGTACGGACCGGAACCATAGTTGGGATTGATGTGATCTCTATGATCTGAAGTATGTCCCCTGTACCCCCCAATTTCTGTAAGCTCAGGCAACGAGGGTATTTCCAGCCGCCACCCTTCATCATCGGTCAGATGCAGGTGTAGTTTGTTCATTTTGTAAAAGGCCATGACCCGTATCAACTTTTTGATGGCCTCGGGCTCAAGGAAATTCCGGGCAATATCCAGATGCATTCCCCTGTATTCAAAGGCAGGCCCATCATGGATCATAAACGATTCCAAATCAATCTGTGCCATCGGATCTGCCCAAACTTTTACCGGTAGCATGGAGAGCAAGCTCTGGATACCATAAAATACCCCGGCTGTACTTCTGCCGGTAATCATTACTCCGCTTTTACCATTGCCAACCATTTGATAAGCTTCATCTCCCATTACTTTTGCCTTATCTGAAATGAGCCTGATTATGTGGGGACCACTTTCACTGCCTTGCATCACCAAAGGAGATGTTCCCATGACCTCTTCCAGCATCCTGGCAAGATACTCAGCCTCGCGTGACAGCCCCTCGTTATAATGAATCATAAGTCCCTTTTTCAAAGTGATGTTTTTCCCTGAATAGACCTCCTTGACAGGGGTGGGAATAATTCTTCCACTGTTTCCAGGTTCCTGAAGAATCTGGTGAAGATTTTGCTCATATACCCAGTCCGCATCAGGCAAGGGAACGGAACTCTCCGATGGGTAGATCACATCCAGGGGCGGAAATGGTTTGATCTTATACTTCTCTATTGCCTGAACAGCCAGCTCATTTCCCTTATCATCAGTATAAACCATGTAGGGACCTAATGGCGATTCATTTTTTTTGATCAGCCATCCTGGTTTATTGAAGCTGATCTCCACCGTTTGTCCGGGTTCCAGCTTAAAATCCTCAGAGGGGGAAATTCTAACCAGGTCTCCGTTGATATGGTCTATACGGACGTTGCCGGATACAGATTCCCGGATTACTCCCTGTCCCATCTGGTTAAAATAGATCGCCCACCCACTGTTACCCAGGGTATGGCCACTTCTGTTTTCCAGTGTAAAAACCGAACTGAAATAACTCTCTGAAATATTATTCCCAAGGAATTCCCATTCCAGGACAATCTCATTACCCGCAGGGTAGTCTGACTTAATCATGTTGCTGCACGATAAAACAAATAATGATCCCAGTACGAAGAATATGAATTTTTTCATCAGTAACTAATTTTATATTTTGCTTTTCTTTAGTAGTTTAGTAAGTCGACAAATCTACTAAATCATCCCATTAAAATCATATCATGACTGATACCCTCTCTCCGGCAAAATCAAAACGATTGATTTCTCTCGATGCTTTGCGAGGTTTGACCATTGCTGCAATGGTCATTGTGAACGATCCTGGTACCTGGCAACATATATACTGGCCCCTGAGGCACGCTGAATGGAATGGGTGTACCATTACAGATCTCATATTTCCATTCTTCCTATTCATTGTGGGTGTTTCAATTGCGCTTGCTTACTCAAAACGGGTGGAAGCCAACGTTCCTAAAAAGAGCCTTTACAGGAAGATCATTATTCGAGCAATCAACATATACCTGCTGGGACTATTCCTCTGGCTATGGCCCGAATTCGATTTCAGTTCCATTCGATGGGTAGGTGTTCTTCAGCGAATCTCATTTGTTTTCCTGGTATGTGCACTCCTGTTCCTGAATACCAACTGGAAACAGCAGATTAAGATTGGAGCCGCCATTCTCGTGCTTTACTATATCATTATAGCTTATATACCGGTACCCGGAATAGGGAAACCGGATCTTTCCATACCCGAGGGTAATTGGGCCAATTACCTGGATACGCTGATCCTTCCCGGGGTGATGTACCAGAAGACCTGGGACCCGGAAGGGCTCCTGAGTACATTCCCGGCCATTGTTTCCGGGATTATTGGAATGCTCATCGGGAAACTCTACCTCTCCGTAAAGGATGAGAATAAAAGGCTGGTTTGGTTATTCTTTGTTGGTTTTGCCATGTTCCTGGCTGGAGGCCTCTGGAACTGGTTCTTCCCCATTAACAAAAACCTATGGACCAGTTCATTTGTGCTTTATACCGCCGGACTTGGAACTCTTGGCCTGGCAGCCTGCATCTTGATTGTCGACATCTGGGGTTATACCAAATGGACGTTCCTCGGAAGGGTTTACGGAGCCAATGCCATCACCTCATATGTGCTGGCCGGGATGCTGACCCTGGTATTTTACAGGATTAAGTTTGGGGGAGTCTCCCTGAATGGGTGGTTCATGAATGGACTCACTCCCCTTGGGTTTGACCCAAGGTTTGTATCAATGCTCTACGCAGTGATCTATATGCTGATCATTTTCATTCCAGCCCTGATCATGTACAGGAAAAAGATCTTTATCAAGGTATGATTTAGTAGCTTTGCAAAACATCAACAAATGAATTACGCTCGCGCATTGACTGCGTCGAGCTCGTAAAAACTCGGTTTCCCGAAGTTCTACTTCGGGGTTAGCGAGCACAAATAAAATAATATATTAATCGATGATTCCCCGCAGCAAGCTGCGGGGAGAGTCAATAAATCTGATAATAACATGTTTCAGCCGGTAAACGATCCTATTAAACCGCATTCCCAGGTCACTTCGTGTATTCAAATACCCGGATTCGATGCAATGGTTGCAAAAGGAGACATTTCTACGATCCAGGTCTTTTTTGAACGGATCGCTCAGGAGATATACAACACGCGTAAAAAGAACTACACATGGGGATTTCGTGTCATTGAACCGGAATTTCACAACTTTTCCGACCGAATAATTCTTGTTTCCAAACTTTATAAGGAGGAGAACCTGGCTGATCTTAACAGTGTTATTTTCAAGCTATTTACCGAATTCAACAACATCATCCTCTCCACTGCCCTTCATATGCATATCCCCATTCAGGGTGTTATCCGCATAGGCGATACATACCGTGGTACAGTAAAGTCAAGAAAACCTGCTCTTGTATCCGGTAAGGACCCGTTGATCCTTTCCGACCTGTTTAAGGTCTTCTCCATCGGGGAGATCTTCCCCAATGGTTTTTCTGATGGTATGATCCCTGCAGTAGATATGCCTTATCATTTCGGAGAAAGTTTCTGTCAATCATTAGAAGAACTCTCCATCCTTGAGTCCATCGGTATTTTCATGCCCATTGAACAAACGAAGGACAAGGTTACCGATGTGACCATCCTGTCCAATATGATTGTTGAAACAGAAATTGATGGAAAGAAAATCTTTGTTTGTAACTGGAAAGAGTGGATGAGTGAGCGCTCCGACTGCTCGTCTGAAAACATCATAGCCTTTGCTGAGGCTGAAGCAGGAAATGCCGGATCTCCCTTTGCCAAAAGGTGGCAAAGCCTGATCAATTATTCGGCTCACCTGTAACTATTTTGTCTGACTTCATTCTTTCATATGACCTCACATCCCTCCAGTGGGTCTTACTCGGCATCAGCGGTCTGCTGATCGGCATGTCGAAAACCGGTTTGTCAGGTGTGGGCTTGATGGTGGTCCCCATCCTTGCCAATGCATTCGGTGGAAGGCCTTCAGTGGGCCTGCTCCTGCCTATCCTGATCTTTGCTGATATATTTGCCGTAGCATGGTACAACCGTCATGCTGAGTGGAAACACATTTTACGATTGATACCCTGGGCAATAACAGGTATCGTAGTTGCTGCCCTGGTTGGAAAATCAATCTCAGATGCCACTTTTAATCGACTGCTTTCAGCCATTGTTATCATTGGAATTGGCATCCTTGTCTGGCGAGACCTTAGATCGGGGAAAATGAAAATACCTGGATCCAGATGGTTCGCGGCTGGTTTGGGACTAATGGGTGGTTTTGCAACCATGATGGGAAATGCAGCCGGTCCCGTGATGGCCCTCTATCTGCTCTCCATGAGATTGCCCAAGAATAATTATATTGGAACCGGGGCCTGGTTCTTCTTTATTGTAAACCTCTCCAAGGTACCTCTGCATGTGTGGTCCTGGAAAACCATCACAGTTGAATCATTTCTGCTAGATGTAATCATGATCCCGGCCATCGCCACTGGTGCTTTCCTTGGGATCTGGCTGGTACGTCTCTTACCGGAAAAGATCTTCCGCATCATCATCATTGCCACCACACTTCTTTCAGCATTACTCCTATTCTAAACCTTCTTCCAATAACTGATTCACTGTGGCAACCATTTGCTGCTGTTTTATAGGTTTCAATGTACCAGTGTGCCTCTGCTCAATAGAATCTGTTTAAATAAGTGTACGAGTGACATCTTACTTGAATCTGAAGGCAAAATTTGCTTCCTTTAACCCTCCTGATTATGAGACCAAAAAGAAAGAAATTTGGGAGGCTCCTGATCCTCGCAGGAATGGTGGTGGCTGCTGTTATGATTTTCCTCGGAAACAAAGCGGTCATCGGGACTTCCACAGATGAATTTTGTGCCTCCTGTCATATCCATCCCCACTCTACCCAAAGCTGGAAACTCTCTACCCATTATGACAATAAACGGGGTATTCATGTACACTGTGTGGAGTGTCACCTGCCTCCCAATGGCGAAGGATACCTTATGGAAAAGGCACGTACCGGTCTTCGCGATATATGGAGTAAAGTTTTTAAAGATCCTGAGAGCTTCAACTGGGAAGCCAAATCACAGATTGAATACGCCAAGAACCATTCATTTGAGACCTCCTGTATACATTGCCACCAGAACAACTATCCGCTGGGGCTGACTGCCGATGGCCGACAGGCCCATCTGTACTACGAACAAAAGGAGGGTGAGCTCCATTGCATCAACTGTCACATCACTGTGGGACATTATGATCCCGACAGGATGCATGCAAAGAATACAGATTTTGGCATCGTTGAAACAGTGGAGACTGAGCTCTATACTGAACCTGGAGTGATGGATGGACTGAACGATTTTACAGAGTACATTCCGGAATCCGCGGTAAGCTTTGAAATGGTGGCCATTCAGGGAGGTTCTTTCCAGATGGGAAGTCCGGACGATGAACCGTTCAGAAATGGTAACGAGGGACCGGTCAGGGAGGTAAAAGTCGATCCATTCTTCATGGCAAAGATTGAGGTTTCATGGAACGAATACATGGCATTCTTTAAGCAGACAGGCGCGAAGGGGAAAACTTCGGATGCCTATCTGAATGTGGTAAATGATAACGTCGATGCCATATCAGGACCCACTCCTCCATGGGGTGCTCCCGACCAGGGTTGGGGAAAGGGTTCCTTGCCGGCCATCACCATGACTCACCATGCAGCTGAGATATACTGCCAATGGATGACCAAGATTACTGGCAAAACTTACAGGCTGCCCACCGAAGCTGAATGGGAATATGCAGCCAGGGGAGCTTCAGAAACTCCTTACTACTTTGAAGGCGATCCCAAGCGATTTGTAAAACAGGGAGTGAGAAACAAGCTGTTTGGAGTGGATACCGCAGTTATTAACAGCTACGTTGCCTATATGGAAAACAGCGGGGCCAGGTCAATACCTCCGGAGACCAAAAGGGAGAATCCATTCGGACTGGTAAATATGCTTGGAAACGTGGCCGAGTTCTGTTCGGACTGGTATGCTGAGGATGCCTATTCGCAAAAAACCAACGGGGTACTGACTAATCCCGGGGGACCTGCAGAAGGCGAAGAGCATGTGATCCGCGGGGGTTCCTACCGGGATGGTGCCGACAGGGTGCGTTCTGCTTCCAGAGATTATACAAGAACCGTGTCCTGGTTAAAGACCGATCCCCAGATGCCCAAGAGTATCTGGTGGTACTCCGATTGTCTCTATGTGGGATTCAGGGTGGTATGTGAATACAATGAAACAGAATAAAGATTAACTTGCTTTAATATTTCTTTACACCATTAACGACTATCAATATGGGATCAACTAACAAAAGTAGCAGACGCAGGTTCCTTGGGAACACTGCAGCCATTGGCGCCATCGGTGCCATCGGCGCAAGTCAACTGATTAAATCATGCACTTCTGATGCGGAACCGAAAGCAGGTCCGGTAACAGAACCAACCATCCTTCCAGTGGCTCCAGACGGGCAGCCCATCAGAGCGGGTGTGGTAGGGTGCGGCGGACGCGGTTCAGGAGCAGCCATTGACTTCCTCAATGCAGGTCCAAACCTGAGCATTGTAGCCATCGCCGATGTATTCCAGGACAGGATCGATGGTATTCGAAAAAAACTGAAAGACCAAAAGGATGTTGAGCTACCCGATGCCAACTGCTTTGTAGGTTTTGATGCCTATAAAAAACTGCTTGAGGTAGATCTGGACATGGTGATCCTGGCCACTCCTCCCTATTTCCGCCCCGAACATTTCCAGGCCTGTGTGGAAGCACGCAAACATGTATTTATGGAGAAGCCGGTTGCAGTGGACCCGGTGGGAGCACGTGCTGTAATGGCCGCCTCCAAGCAGGCAGAAGCTGCAGGCTTATGCGTGGTAACCGGAACCCAGCGCCGCCACTCATGGAACTACCAGAATGTAGTGGCTCGCATCAACGCAGGAATGATTGGTGATATCGTTTCCTCCAACGTATACTGGAACCAGAACAAACTGTGGCACAAAGATAAGCAGCCCGACTGGACCGAAATGGAGTTTATGCTCCGTGACTGGGTGAACTGAACCTGGCTCTCGGGCGACCACATTGTAGAGCAACACGTTCACAACATTGATGTAAGCAACTGGTTCGTGGGAGGCCATCCGCTGGAAGCAGTGGGAATGGGATCCAGGCTGAGAAGACCTACCGGTGATTGCTACGATAATTTCAGTGTGGACTTTATCTACGACAAAAGCGTTCACATGCACTCCATGTGCCGTCAGATCAACGACTGTGCCACCAGTGTGAGCGAACAACTCAGGGGTACCAAAGGATATACAGACTGCAAAGAAACTATCTGGGATCCTGCAGGTAATCCTCTATATACTTGGGAATCCCCTGTGGATGCTGAAGGAGAAAAAACTCAGAACAGCCCCTATGTGCAGGAGCACATCGACCTGGTAAACGCGATTCGTACAGGAAACCAGATTGTAGAAGCTGAAGAGACTGCCATTTCTGTTTTGACTGCCATCATGGGACGCGAATCGGCCTATACCGGCAAGAAGGTGACCTGGGAAGATATGATGGGATCGGGTATGGTACTGGGACCTAAAGGGGAAATGAAGTTGGGACCGGTCGATATGGAGGCTGTGATTCCCATTGCAGGTTCTGCACCAGCCTAATCATTCATCCTCTTCGCCTATGTAACGGCGTATAAAATAGAAAACGGGTTACCCTTTCCGGAGCAACCCGTTTTTCTTTCTTTCCTATATGAGATTCAGGGATGTTTTTGAAACAACCTGGGATTTTTCCCAACGGGAATAACCACGTTGTAAGAAAACATCCCCTGGATCTCCTTAAAACTGATCCACCTTGGCATAGGCCTCAATGACTGCCAGCTCTCCCTCTTTTCCTTTCATGGAGTTTCCGTGTTCCATCCCTACAATTCCGGCAAATCCTTTCTCGTGGATGTGTTTGAACACATTCAGATAGTTGATCTCCCCGGTGGTGGGCTCTTTTCTTCCGGGGTTATCTCCCACCTGGAAGTAACCAATCTCATCCCACGCCAGATCGATGTTGGGAATCAGGTTCCCTTCATGAATCTGCTGGTGATAAAGATCATCCAGGATCTTGCAAGCAGGACTGTCAACCGCCCTGCAAACCTGGTATCCCTGTGAAATCTTATTCAGAAACAGGCCGGGATGGTCCCTGAAATTCAAAGGCTCGAGCACCATGGTGAGGTTGTGCGGCTCCAGGATTTCGCTGGCGCGTCTCAGGGCATTTACCACATTGGCTGTCTGATAATCCATATCCTTTCGCAGATCCACAAATCCCGGAACCACGGTCATCCATCTGGCATTGACCCTCTTGGCTACCTCTACGGACTCCTGGATCTCCTTCAGGAATTGATCAAGCTTCTCCTTGTTACCACTGGTCAGACTGGGCTCCTTCCAGTAGATGGTGTGGGCCACAAAAACTCCCATCTCCATACCCAGGTTTGCCATCTTGCTGGAGATCTTCTCCTGCAAAGCTATTTCACGGCCCTTCATGCCATTGTCCTCCATGGCCGTGAATCCTGCATCGGACATGAATTGGAGCTGGTCCAGCAAGTCGTCACCGGCCGATTGCCTGAACATTCCAAAATGAGGAGCGTACTTCAGTTTGAAATTGTGTTTTCCTGCAGGAGCCTTTATGGCTGAACTTGCAGCTGCGTGGGCCATACTTCCTGATAATAGCGCACCAGAAGCAATGGCACTGCTTTTGAGAAAAGATCTTCGTTGCATAGGATGAGTCTTATTATGTTAGGTGTTTCTTCGAGATACCTAAAATAGCAAATTATTCTTTACTCTATTTCACCAATAACAGGTTATTGTATTATACAGAAAACCAGAAATTCAATTTAAACATAAATACGTGATTCCCTTTGATGCCAAACAGGTCACCTGTAATGTCAGATACCGGATTGTAGATACTCTCAAATCCTGAGCGATCGTGGGCCCAAACCAGGTAAAGTGTGGATCCCAGGTTGTACTCCCATCTGAATACCAGGTTTGACCTGAATTGCATGAAACTGAAATCCGGATTTCCAAAGCTCCACGATTCCGAGCCATAATTAAATGAATATTCATTGGCAGTCTCATCATACAGAACATCCAAAGGATCCAGCCGGTGATCGATCTCTTTAGACACTGACTGGTCTACCCGTCGATAATCTGAATAATCTCCCACCGAATAAAAAGGGCTCCCATAGTACTGTAGCGACAACTCGGAGGAAAGAAACAGCTCTCCGCGGAACGTAATGGAAGTGGAGAATTGATCGATGGCTCCCACCAAATAAAGGCGCTCATCTGTGCCTGAAAGGGAGTTGACATATTGCTGGTAGTACTTCCTGTTGTCGATGCTGGCCATTCCACTCAGTTTCAATTTTCGGATGGGGAGCCATGTGATGCCCGCGTGTAAAAACTCCCGGTGAAAATTGGCTTCTCCATAGACTACATAATGTATCCCAACGCTTCCTGAAAGATCCTTTGAACTGTTGGATGAAATAAAACCTCCCAGCATGTGCTCTCCATCCATTCTCAGTGCTGGCCCTCCTCTTAATTCCCTTATATCCAGATGGGAAAACTCATAATTATATAACAGGTTAAGACCCCATAGTTTATTATTCATAAGGTTAAACTTGGCTCCAGTCTCGCTCAGGATATTTTCACCTCCAAAACTCCAATGGGCCTCCTGGTACAGGGTAATCGTATAGTTTCTCACCCATTCTCCAAGATCATTCATTTTATAGGTCAGCTCCGCACCCTGACCCACAAAATCGGCCAGCCTGATATATCCCACATCGTTCAGGTTCAAACCCGGACTCCGGTACTGGCCCAGCATATTAAAATTGAATTTTCCACCCTTTTTTCCTACCTGAACAAGGGCTCCATGTCCTCCCAGCTGGTCCCGTTGAGGATCCAATTCAAGATAATCAGCATCGGGGCGCTGAAAACGATGGGTGTGTGACATCTGCTTTCTCAGAATGGCTTCCGGACTACCCTGCAGATGGCTTGCAATGGATTTTACTTCGAAATAGTAGTTCTTATTGTTCCAGTAGTGTAGCAGGTCGATTCCTCCACTCACAGCACTGGCAGGTAGCAATTCATAAATGGCCGAGTCAGGTGAGAAACGATTCACCAGACTGAACATGCCTCCCACAATGGTATTTCCCTCCTTGAACTCCCGCTTGACCCTCGACGAAAAGTAATTGCTCAGGGGGGCAACCTGAATCTCTCTCTCAGCTCCCTCTTTATCGGTTGCAACCCCAAACTCCTGTGCAGTCAGTCCGTTTACCACTCCAACCGACAATCCTTTGTTGCTTTTCCCTGTGAGCTTAGCTGCCCCCAGAATGGTGGTCCGGTTGGGCACCTCCGAAATATCCCACAAATCGTGTGTGCCGGGAAAAACAGGAGCGCTGCCGATCCTTCTGGAATAATAGGGTATATCTCCATCCAGTTCAAAATCAAAGATTTCATTTCCCTCCAGGAAAAATGGCCGCTTCTCCTCGTAAAATGTTTCAAAAGAGGTAAGGTTCAATACCGAAGGATCGGCTTCAACCTGTCCAAAATCGGGATTGATGGAGAGGTCGAGTGTGTAATCACTGCTGATCCCAACCTTGGCATCAATTCCTCCGTTAAATTTGAGTGGATCGAAACCTTCATCTCCGGCATATTTTTCCACTGAACTGAGCATGTAGGGCAGAATTTCTACCTGACGGGAACTCTGGATGTTCTTTACACCCTTCAGCTCTCCGAAAAGGTAGACCATGGCCGGTGCTTCCAAGGGAATGTATTGCCACTGGTCCTCTTCACTCTTTCTGGAAATCCATCGCCACACATGCATTCCCCATACGTGCTGCTCCTGATTGGCATACCGCATCTGGCTGAATGGAATCATCATTTCAGCGACCCATGCGGTGTCATTCTTCGAAGTGGCACCATCCCAAACCGCATCCCAGTTAAAATCCCACAGGTAATCCCCCATATGCTTCAGGTCCATTTTCTGTCCCGCTGCACTCAAATTGAATTCAAAAGCCGTTCGTTTATCAAGATAACTGTCAATGGCGATCCCGGTCATATCACCGTTCAGGGCATCCCGCCGGTCAAAGATATCCCGGATCAAATCGGGTTCACTATCCTGACAAATGATGGCCACAAACAGATTTGACCTGTCATACAATACCTTGACAAAGGTGTTTTCACTTCCCGTGGCACCTCCATAAGGTTGCTGTTGTGTAAAATCGCCATGCCACTGACCAAGTTGCCAGATATCATCATCCAGCAATCCATCTATTTTGGGCAGTGACAGATCCCCAATATTTTCGGTTTGGTATACCCTTTTGTTTTTAAGCAATGAATCCAGGTTCTGTCCGTGAACCACTGTTAAAGAAGAGATTGATAAAATGAGCAGTAGTACTTTAAGGATCCCTGATGAAGTCATTGATTGAAGTTGAGATACAAAAATAACACAGTTTCACAGATCAGGAAACCAGCAGGTAATTTACACCCTCTTTATATCCCCTGTTTTCAAGAAATTCCTGGATCCTCTCCCGGTTATCCATCTGCCTGATGTAGGTGAGCACAAAACACTCACCAGCTTGGGGCAAATCCTCAAAATAGATGACTTCATTCTCAAGTTGCCGGCTGTGTTTTGTGTCAATGTATCTGTTGATGCGAATACCGTGCTTCTCCAGCATCCTGGCTCTCCTGCGGGAGATCCTGCTCGCCCCCCAGATGGATACAAGGGGGTGAAAAGGGTTGTGTTCAGATAGCCATTTTGCCAGGTATTTGCTCTTGATCTCATAGAACGATCTGTCGCTGTAGATTGCATCAGTACGTGTGAGGCGCTTTTCAGAATCGTGCCAATCAAGAACTATTTTCGGAATCTTGGTAATTTTCACGCCCCTGTCCAGCCAACGCAACCACATTTCATAGTCCTCCGGAAAATCTCCATTTAGATAGAGGCCATGTTGCTCCATGGTTTCCCTTCTCCACATGGCTGAAGGGTTAACAATGGGAGCTTCAATAAACCTGCGGTTGTATATTTCGGTATAGCTGCAAATAGAATTGCTCCATTCTACAAACCTTCGGAATCCTTTTGTAGTATCCGGATCTCCAACATGCTCCACCAAACCCGCCACTGCTCCAAATTCAGGATTATCATTCAAGAAATTTGCCTGTAGCTTCAGCCTTTCCGGGTAGGCACGGTCATCCGCATCCATTCGCGCCAGGTATTTTCCCCTTGCAAGTTTACATCCCCGATTGGAAGCAAACATCACACCCTGCTTCTTTTCATTGGTCACCTTGAATCGAACATCCCTGCGTTCCCAATCCGTGGCAATCTTCCTACTCCCATCGGTCGAATTATTATCCACCAGAATGCACTCAAAATCCTCAAACTCCTGCTGGTAAATACTGGCAATAGCGCGATCCAGAGTTTTCTCCGCATTGTAAAAAGGAAGGATTACTGATATTTTCGGATCTCTGTTC
>JAUVKN010000153.1 GCA_030596245.1 Bacteroidia bacterium
CAGTAATCCACACTCCAGCCCTGCATGTATGGCTCTGATTTCCGGGATCTTTCCAAATTCTTTGTTGTATACATCCTGACAGATCTTGAGTATGGGTGAGTCCATGTTTGGCTTCCATCCGGGATACTCCCCGCTTAGTTCCACATTGGCTCCCATGAGATGAAATACGGCTGCTATTTTCCATGCAGTGGCTTCCTTGGCACTGTCTACCGAAGAGCGGGTCAGGTTCAGGGCCAGGAACTCTCCGTCTTTCACTTTGGCAATGGCCAGGTTATTGGATGTCTCAACCAGCCCTTTCATGGATTGACTCATCCGTTGAACTCCATTGGGACAGGCGAAAATGGCCCGAATAAATTTATATTGATCCTCTTTGGGAACTACACTGACCGGAAGGTCTGTTTTCTCACAGGTAAAAGTCAGGTTCGGTTCAGTATCAGCAAACTCATTTTGATAGATGGTCTGGTAACCCTTCACCAGCTCCTCGAATTTTCCTGTAGCATGGGAAGGAACCAGAATGATTGCATGTGATTCCCGTGGGATGGCATTCCTGAGATCACCACCTGTAGCTTCTGAAAGCCTGATGTTCAAATCGGATTCGGCCTGCATCATGAACCGGAAAATGATTTTATTGGCATTGGCCCTGCCAAGAGGGATATCTATTCCGGAATGCCCCCCCTTCAATCCTTCAGCATGGATCTTGTAAGCCGTGTGGTCCGGTGGTACATCTTCTTCCACATAGGATTTTGATGCTGACACATCGATGCCTCCGGCACAGCCCACATATAGCTCACCCTCATCTTCCGAATCCATGTTGATCAGGATATCTCCTTCCAGTAATCCGGGTTTTAATCCGAACGCACCGGTCATTCCGGTCTCTTCATCAATGGTAAGAAGTGCTTCGATGGGACCATGTTTCAGGGATGTTGATTCCAGTACCCCCATGGCTGCTGCCACACCGATGCCGTTATCACTTCCCAGGGTTGTTCCATCAGCGGTGACCCAGTCGCCATCAATGATTGTCACGATAGGATCTTTTTCAAAATCAAACACTAAATCACTATTCTTCTGAGGTACCATGTCCAGGTGACCCTGCAGTACAACAGTTTTCCGGTTCTCCATTCCAGGTGTGGCTTCCTTTTTTATAATCACGTTGCCCACATCATCCACAATGGTTTCCAATCCCAGGTTCTTCCCGAAATTCTTCATGTATTCAATGATCCCGGCTTCTTTCTTTGAAGGTCTTGGGATCTGTGTCAACGCATGAAAATGTTTCCAGATCTCCCGGGGATTCAGATTTTTTATATTGCTCATTTTTTATACAGTTTTAATTATTCACTTTTCTCAATGTTCGGAAGTTGAAGTCCATAGCCTTTCTTCTTGTCTTCAGCTTTCAAAAGCAGTGCAAAGAGCAGCGCAAGGACGCCAAAGCTTGTAAAGATCATCATGGGCAGGGTATAGTTATAGGTGGCTACCTCAACACCTTCTTTCATTACATATCCTGTAATGCAATATTTTTGAAGTACCCATCCGATCAATGCCGGTACTCCCATAAGTCCCCAGTTCTGCACCCAGAAAATCAAAGAAAAGGAGGTTCCCAGGTACCGAAAAGGGATGATCTTGGGAACAGATGGCCACATGGCTGAGGGTACCAGTGAAAAACCAATTCCGAGAACAATGATCAGGACTATGGCAATGACCCAGTGATCGATGAAGGGTACGGAAAAGAGGGCATGGACAATGATAAGCAGTACAGCACCAATGATCATGATGGAGGCACCTTTCCCTTTTTTGTCATAAATACTACCGAAGAGTGGTGTCAGCAGAATAGCCCCAAAGGGAAGCATTGCAGGGATGGTTCCGGCCAGGGAATCGGAAACGTGAAACTTTTGAACCATCAGGTCCGATGCATACTTCAGAAAGGGGAAGACAGCCGAATAAAAAAGTACGCAAAGGATGGCGAGGTACCACCAGCCTCTGTTGTTCAAAATGAATCTGATATCTGAAACCTTAAATTTTTCCTCATCTGACTCTTCACTGTTGTGGGCAAGGAGTTCCGCTTCGGAGGCTTCCAGCTTCTTATCCATGAATGTGTAAAGGATAAAGGTAATAGGTCCGATGCAGAGCAGGACAAGCCCAAGCAGTATTGGTTTGGAAACATCTCCCATCCGAAGAGCTATCGGTGCAGAGACGCCAATGGCAAGGGCTGTACCCAATCTGGCAACTGAGACCTGCAATCCCATGGCCAGCGCCATCTCTTTTCCTTTGAACCACTTCACAACTATTTTGGAGACTGTGATCCCGGCAACTTCAACACCCACGCCGAAGATGGCAAATCCGATGGCAGCCATCATTACCTGTGCTTTGGTATCGAACCAGAGGATATGCCAGACAACCCCATCCAGGGAGTTGGTGGAGACTGCCCAGTATTTTAAGGCGGCACCCAGAACCATGATGGAAGCAGCGCCTATGCCGGTCATCCTAACGCCTATTCTGTCAAGAACGATCCCACCCAGGATCAGCATGAACAGGAAGACATTGAACCAGCCGTATGCACTGGTAAAAAATCCATATTCAGCACTGTTCCACGAGAGCTGCTGTTCCAGTAATCCTTTCAAAGGGGCCATTGAATCGGTGACGTAATATCCGGCGAGCATTGTAAATGCTACGATGCCCAGCGCAGACCATCGCGCAACAGCTGAATCTCTAAGGCTTTTTCTAATTGCTTCCATCAAGTATATTTTTGTTAAAGAATCTTGCCCGCAGAGCGGGCGTTAAATAGTAACCTATAAAAAGATTGATTATTCCTGCCGTAAGCTGCAGGAATAATCAATCACTAAAAATAGAAAAAATATACCTCCCTGTATCTATTTGTACAACATAGTGGATAAGTATCTGTTCCTATATGCAGATAATTCCTATTTTAGCTGCAGTTGGAAAAGTTTTTGAGTAAGGTTTGAGGTTGGGAAACGACTATAATTTTATATCTGATAGAGACACCATATGAAAAAGGCAATATTGATAGTTGGACTGGTTCTTTTTGGGTTGAGTGGTGCGGTGTCGCAGGAAACAGTTAAATGGCACTCCATCGAGGAGGCTTTTCAACTTGCTCTTGAGGAGCCCAGGGTACTGGTCATTGATGTGTATACCAATTGGTGTGGATGGTGCAAGCGAATGGATGCGACTACTTTTTCGGATCCGGCAGTGGCTGAAATATTGAATAAGCACTTTTATCCTGTGAAACTGAATGCAGAGGGAAAGGAGGACATCATGCTTGGTGACCGCACTTTTAAATTTGTGGACAATGGCAGAAGAGGCTACCATGAGGTTGCTGCCATTGTGACCAAAGGCCGGCTCTCTTACCCCACAATTTCCTATATAGATCACCAGGGAAGGGTATTGGAAGCAGCTCCGGGATTTAAAACAGTTTCCCAGTTCAATATGTACCTGGCCTACTACTCAAGTGAAGCATATAAATCCAAGACTTTTGAAGAGTTTTCAGATACGTTTCAGGCTGAACTCTGATTTACATATCTCTCCTGCATCAGGGAGATTTCTGCTTTCAGGTCATCTCTTAGTTTAGCGGGTTCCAAAACCTCCCCATCTTTTCCAAGACTGAGGATCATTGATTTGAACTCGTAGGTGGGGTGGACCCTGAAACTGAAAACAACATGCTCCTCGGTCTCTTCTATTATATTTTGTGTTTCATGCCAGGGTTGTGTGATCAGGTATTGGGCCTGGGTTTTCTGCACAGCAATGGTGATTAATGGGGGTACGCCCTGTGGGGCGATGATCCCGATGGCATGTTTAAAGTAATCTGCAGCATTGAAATCGGGCTCCTGATAATCAATCCCGGAGGATTCCTGCAAGTCCCTGATGCGGTCCAGTGCGTAAGTTCGAACCTCTCCTTTGAATTCATTCAAACCCACCAGGTACCATCTGAATCCATGCTCTTTCAGCAGGTAGGGATGCACTTCATTGAAATAGGGTTTGTCCTCGTAAAAGGGGAGGTAATAGAGCCGAAGTACCTGTTTGTTTTCAATGGCTTTGATAATGGGATTAAGGTATGTTGTTCCTTTTATCTCCGGAGTTCTCCGGAAACTTATAAAACCACGATCGCGGTAACGTTCATACAATCCTGCGATCATGGACTGGATCTCCAGGTTGTTCTTGGAATATGCCATGTGACTGGTTGTTTTTTATATTTCAAAAATAGCAAAACATGCTCTACTTCTAATAATTGCTGCTTACCTGTTTGGTTAAGGGGAATTTGCTTATCTTGACTTTTC
This sequence comes from Bacteroidia bacterium, assembly GCA_030596245.1. GTDB lineage: Bacteria > Bacteroidota > Bacteroidia > Bacteroidales. The sequence continues at coordinate 4,287 of JAUVKN010000153.1, forward strand.
AATCTGATGACTGAATTAAAAAGTGGCATAGGCAAATCCGGACAGGTCCAGGATCCGAGCAGGAAGGGCAATTGTATCCTCCATATCAGGAACAGATCCGGGAGCCGGCTCAACCTGGTACTTCATGGAACTGAGGTAAATGTTGTACGTGCCATGACTGTTCATAGGTTCAAACGCCTGAAATTAAAGAAGGGTACCTATGTGCTTGAGGCCTGGCTTACCGATGGCCGCATTGGAATCAATGCCGTCAATATTCCACACATCAGCATTGAAAAGATAACTTCACGGAAAGATGTTTCCATAAGAGGCAGAAAAATTGTTGCCGATTTTGTCAACGACCGGGCTAAACTGGAGATCGATCGAGAGCCCTCAGCCGGAGACCTTGTTCAAAATATTTAATAATTCAAATTGGATGCCAGCAGGCGCTCTATCTGGCTAATGGTCAGTTTTTTCCTCCTGGCATAATCCTCCACCTGGTCCTTCCCGATTTTACCCACAAAAAAGTATTTTGATGCCGGATTGGCGAAGATCAGTCCGCTTACCGAAGCTGCTGGAAACATGGAATAATTCTCAGTAAGGCTGATTCCATAACGCTCCGCTTCAAGCAATTTAAAAAGCACCTCCTTCTCCGAGTGTTCCGGGCAGGCCGGATATCCATGAGCCGGTCTGATCCCCGAGTATTTCTCCTTGAACAGGTCATCCATTGCCAGTGCTTCATCTCCGGCATACCCCCAGTAATTTCTCCGGATATCTTTGTGTAAAATCTCAGTGAATGCTTCAGCAAGGCGGTCTGCAAGTGCCTTCAGCATAATGGCTGAGTAATCATCATGATCTGCATCGAACTCTTTCAGCTTCTCTTCAATTCCAATACCGGTTGTCACAGCAAAAGTGCCTATGTAATCGGAAAGTCCTGAGTCTACAGGGGCAATGAAATCGGAAAGAGAGAGGTTGGGCAGCTTCTCCTCTTTGGCGGTCTGATTTCTCAGGTTGGTGAACGTGGTAATTACTTTATTACGGGATTCATCTGCATAAACCACGATGTCGTCTCCATCGGCATTTGCCGGATGTATTCCGTAGACAGCATTTGCAGTTAGCCACTTTTCGCCGATGATCCGGTCGAGCATCTCCTGTGCGTCATCATAAAGTTTACGGGCTTCCAATCCATATTTCGAATGATCGAAAATATGGGGGAATTTACCTCTTAACTCCCACGTTACGAAAAAGAAGATCCAATTGATGTATTCCCTGATCTGCTCCATGGGAAAGTCCAACAGGGATTGAATCCCCAATTGATTTGGTTTGAAGATGGAATCAGAGGTCCAATCCAGCTGGAGGGCATTCTTTCGGGCAGCATCCAATGAGAGGTATTTGATATCTTTTCCGGCCCCGGCATAATTTCGTCTCAAAGCTTCATAATCCTCTCCTGTTTCCTGGATAAAATGCTCCCTTTTCTCTTTGGATAAAAGTGAGCTCACTACAGCCACACTTCTGGAGGCATCCTTAACATGGATCGCCGGCTGACCATACCGGGGTTCAATTTTCACTGCTGTATGGATCTTTGAGGTTGTCGCTCCTCCAATCAGCAAAGGTTGATTCATATGACGACGCTCCATTTCCGAAGCCACATGGATCATCTCTTCAAGAGATGGTGTGATTAATCCCGATAGTCCAACAATATCCACATTTTGCTTTTCAGCTTCATCCAGGATTTTATCTGTGGGAACCATTACGCCAAGGTCGATCACTTCGTAATTGTTACATCCCAGGACCACTCCAACAATGTTCTTTCCAATGTCATGAACATCACCTTTTACAGTGGCTAATAAGATTTTTCCGGCCGACAGACTTTCTCCGCTTTCTCCCCTGGCCTTTTCCTGTTCTATGAAAGGAAGAAGAGTGGCCACCGCACGTTTCATGACCCGTGCACTTTTAACCACCTGGGGAAGAAACATTTTTCCATCTCCAAACAGGTCACCCACCACATTCATTCCATCCATCAGGGGACCTTCGATCACCTTCAATCCAAGACCATATTTTTTATGCGTCTCAAGTGCGTCAGCTTCAATATGTTCAGTTAATCCTTTAATCAGGGCATGTTTTAATCGCTCCTCCACCGGTTGTTCCCGCCACTCATCCCTCTTCTCTTCTGCTTTATCAGCCTGTTCGATGGTGGAGGAGTACTCAATGAGTCGTTCAGTTGCATCGGACCTGCGGTTCAATACCAGGTCTTCGGTGTATTCCAGCAATTCAGCCGGGATCTCATCGTACACCTGGAGCATACTTGGATTTACTATACCCATGTCCAGCCCTGCTCTGATGGCATGATAAAGGAACACGGAATGAATGGCTTCCCTTACCATGTTGTTGCCACGGAACGAGAATGAGAGATTGCTTATTCCTCCGCTGACCCTTGCATGGGGCAGGTTCTCTTTGATCCACCTGGTGGTATTGATAAAATCTACCGCATAGTTGTTGTGCTCCTCTATGCCCGTCCATATGCTTAAAACGTTGGGATCAAATATGATATCTTCAGGTGGGTAATTCAGTTTCTCCAGGAGCAGATGGTACGCGCGACTGCAAATCTCAATGCGTCGTTCAAAGCTGTCGGCCTGACCCTGCTCATCAAATGCCATCACAATCACTGCGGCTCCATATCCTCTGATCTTAGTGGCATGCTCCAGGAATTGTGCCTCACCCTCTTTGAGACTGATGGAGTTGACAACTGCCTTACCCTGGATGCATTTCAATCCCGCTTCAATCACCGAAAATTTGGACGAATCGATCATCAGAGGCACCTTTGAAATATCAGGTTCCGCCAGTAGAAGGTTCAGAAACGTTACCATTTCATACTCAGCATCCAGCATGGCATCATCCAGATTGATGTCCAGGATCTGTGCACCATCTTCCACCTGCCGGCGTGCTATTTCAAGTGTCTCATCATATTTCTTTTCCCTGATCAGCCTTGCAAATTTTCGGCTTCCTGCCACATTGCACCGCTCCCCGATATTGATAAAATTGGATCCTTCAAAAGCTGTCAAAGGCTCCAGCCCGCTCAGTTTCAAACCTGGTTTGTGGGCATGGGGTTCGCGTGATTCAGCTCTCTCCAGTAAATCCGAAAATGCTTTGATGTGTTCCGGCGTAGTTCCACAGCATCCCCCCACAATATTTACAAATCCCGAGTCCAGGAAGTCTTTGATCTGGACAGCCATCTGATCGGGGGTTTCATCATATTCGCCAAACTGGTTGGGTAATCCTGCATTGGGATGAACCGAAATATAATGCGATGATTTGCCTGACATCTCCTCCAGGTAGGGACGGATCTCCTTTGCACCCAATGAGCAATTCAAACCAATGGAGAGAAGTTCAAAATGGTCCAGTGAATGCATGAAGGCTTCAAGTGTTTGTCCCGAGAGGGTTCGGCCGCTGGCATCTGTGATCGTGCCGGAGACCATCACAGGAATGCGAATCCCTCGATCGGTAAGAAATTCCTCAATTCCCATCAGGGCAGCTTTGGCATTCAATGTATCGAATATGGTCTCTACCAGCAACAGGTCGACTCCACCTTCCACCAGTCCCCTCACCTGTTCTCTGTATGAGTCTTTCATCTCATCAAATGAGACTGCCCGGTATCCGGGGTCATTCACATCGGGTGAAAGTGAGGTGGTTTTGTTGGTAGGACCTATGGATCCGGCCACAAATCTGGGTTTCAGCGGACTCTTTTCAGAATATTCTGCTGCAGCTTCTGCGGCTATTCTGGCCGACTCATAATTGATCTCGTATACGAATGATTCGGTCTGATAGTCAGCCTGGGAAATTGAAGTTGCATTGAAAGTATTGGTTTCAATGATGTCAGCTCCGGCCTCCAGGTAAGCTTCATGAATTTCCCTGATTACATCGGGCCGGGTGAGCGACAGAAGATCATTGTTTCCCTTCAAATCACTTGGATGCGATTGAAACTTATCACCACGGTAATCTTCTTCAGTAAGATTGTACCGCTGGATCATAGTGCCCATGGCCCCATCCAGCAGAAGAACCCGTACCTTTAACAGCTCACCTATCTCTCTCTTTGATGTCATAATATTCTCCTGACCGAAATTACTTAATTTTTACTTTTTGAAGGCCTGTTCAAAATCAGCAATGATATCATCAATGTGCTCCAGTCCAACAGATACCCTTAGCAGGGTGGGAGTCACCCCGGCTGCCAGCTGCGCCTCTTTCGATAACTGCTGATGGGTGGTGGCAGAGGGTTGGATGATGAGTGTGCGCACGTCCCCCACATTGGCAAGGTGGCTCACCAATTCCAGGTTGTCCACCAAACGGATGGCTTTCTGCTTCGCTCCCTTCAAAGTGAAGGAGAGCACACCACCGGCCCCTTTGGGAAGGTATTTCTTTGCATTCTTATGATGTGGACTGCTCTCCAGCCCAGGGTAATTAACATGCTCTACCTGTGCGTGATTCTCAAGCCATTTAGCCAGAGCCAGGGTATTCTCCACATGTCGTTCCAGTCGCAAGGAAAGTGTTTCCAGACCTTGAATAAACAGGAACGTATTAAAGGGACTCTGACTGGGGCCCAGATCTCTGAGACTTTCCACACGGGCCTTGATAATAAAGGCTATGTTTCCGAATGGGCTCTCATTTCCAAAGGCTTCCCAGAATTTCAATCCGTGATAGCCTTCGCTGGGTTCAGTAAACTGCGGGAATTTACCGTTGCCCCAGTTATAATTGCCGCCGTCCACAATCACACCACCAATGGAAGTACCATGACCACCGATCCATTTGGTAGCAGATTCCGCAATGATGTTAGCACCATAATCAAACGGTTTGAAAAGAAATCCAGCTGCACCAAAAGTATTGTCCACCACCAGGGGGATCTCATACTTTTTAGCCAGAGCTCCGAATTTCTCAAAATCGGGAATGTTAAAGCCCGGATTTCCTATGGTCTCCAAATAAATAGCCTTTGTGTTCTCGTCAATCAGCTTTTCAAAAGCTTCAATCTCCAGTGAAGCTGTAAACCGGCCTTCCCACCCCAGGTTCTTAAAGGTCACTTTGAACTGGTTATAGGTTCCACCATAGAGGTATGGGCTGCTGACAATGTTATCGCCTGCCTTGAGTATGGTGTTGAATACCACAAATTGTGCAGCGTGACCCGAAGAGACAGCAAGTGCAGCCACTCCGCCCTCAAGGGCAGCGATGCGTTGTTCAAACACATCATTGGTGGGATTCATAATTCT
>JAUVKN010000069.1 GCA_030596245.1 Bacteroidia bacterium
AGCCCCGTCATCAACAACACCTATTTCCAGGTAGTGAAAAACCTTCGCTATAAAGGCTTCTCAAACCGGGTACTTTCCATGCATTATGATGCAAAGAGGGGCGCAAAGGGATTGGAGCAGGCTTTGGATGAGATCTGCCGCATGGCAGAAGAGGCGGTGGATGAAAATAACAATTATATCATACTGACTGACAGGGATATCACCAGGGAAAAGGCTCCCATCCCTTCCCTGCTGGCGGTTTCAGCTGTTCACCATCACCTGATCAATTGCCGGAAGAGGATGCAGATCGATATCGTGGTAGAGTCGGCAGAACCACGTGAAGTGATGCACTTTGCCCTGTTGTTCGGGTACGGAGCCAGCATTATCAATCCATACATGAGCTTTGCCATTATTGAACAGCTCGTGGAAAAAAGGGTCATACAGCAGGATTTCGACAAAGCCCAGGAGAACTATATACAGGCCATTAATAAAGGTTTATTGAAGATCCTTTCAAAAATGGGGATCAGCACTCTTCGAAGCTACCGGGCAGCCCAGATATTCGAAGCCATTGGTGTCCATTCTTCTGTCATTGATAAGTATTTTGAAGGGACCGTTTCCCGCATAGGAGGTATTGGCCTGGAAGAGATTTCCGAAGAGGTCCTCATTCCTCACAGAAAGGCGTATACTGAGGATGTGCACTCCATGATTCTCACCGAAGGAGTTTACTCCTACCGTAAATACGGGGAACAACATGCCTGGAACCCGGAATCAATCGCCCTGTTGCAGTGGAGTACCCGCAACAACGACTACAATAAATATAAGGAATACTCTACCCTGGTTGACTGTGAGACTACACGGCCCGGTTTCCTGAGAGGTCTGCTCTCCTATAAGAGGAATGCCATTCCCATCGATGAGGTTGAGCCCATCGAAAACATCATGAAGCGCTTTGTAACAGGTGCCATGTCTTACGGCTCCATTAGCAGAGAGGCCCATGAAGCACTGGCCATTGCCATGAACCGAATCGGTGGAAGAAGCAATACAGGTGAAGGGGGTGAAGACCCGGCGCGATTCATACCCCTGGAAAATGGTGATTCAAAACGCAGTTCCATCAAACAGGTGGCCAGCGGACGATTTGGGGTTACCACCGAATACTTGGTAAACGCCGATGAGATCCAGATCAAAGTTGCACAGGGAGCAAAACCCGGAGAGGGCGGACAGCTTCCCGGACACAAAGTAGACAAGATCATCGCTAAAACCCGCTATTCCATTCCCGGGATCACCTTGATTTCGCCACCTCCGCACCATGATATCTATTCCATTGAAGACCTGGCCCAGCTGATATTTGACCTAAAAAATGTTAATCCCGAAGCAAAAATTTCGGTAAAGCTTGTATCTGAAACAGGTGTGGGGACCATTGCCGCCGGCGTGGCGAAAGCATCGGCGGACCTGATCACCATTAGTGGAGCTGAAGGCGGAACAGGCGCAAGTCCCTCCTCCTCCATTAAGCATGCCGGATTGCCACTGGAAATCGGTCTGGCTGAAACGCAACAGACCCTGGTCATGAATAACCTGCGGAAAAAGGTTGTATTGCAGGCAGACGGACAGATGAAAACAGGGCGGGACGTGATCATGACTGCCCTGCTGGGTGCGGAAGAATTTGGCTTTGCCACCAGTGCACTGGTCGTCATGGGATGTGTGATGATGCGAAAGTGCCATCTGAATACATGTCCTGTGGGTGTAGCCACTCAGGATGTGGAATTAAGAAAGCGGTTTCGTGGAAAAGCTGACTTTGTGGAAAACTATTTCCGTTTTGTGGCTGAAGAGGTGCGTGAAAATCTTGCTGAATTGGGATTTCGTTCCTTTAATGAGATTGTGGGAAGGTCTGACCTGCTGACCAGGGATGAAGCAGCCTCCCACTGGAAAATAAAGAACCTCGATCTGAGCGACCTTACAGCATTTTTACCTGCAGCCCAACGAAATCCACTTTATAAAGTTGAATCACAGCATCACAAAATAGATAAAATCCTGGACCGCGACCTTATTGAACAGGCTGGGAAGGCCATTCATGAAAAGGAACCTGTGACCATCCATTTGCCCATTAAAAATACGGACCGGGCCACCGGAGCCATGTTATCCGGTCGTATTGCCAGGCTTCATGGCAGTGAAGGCCTGCCCGAGGGCACCATCAAGACACGGTTTGCAGGATCGGCCGGACAAAGCTTTGGTGCTTTTCTGGTCCCCGGCGTGGAATTCTACCTGGAAGGGGATACAAATGATTACCTGGGTAAGGGTCTTTCCGGTGGGCGTATCATTGTAGTTCCTCCCGAAGGATCTACTTTTGAATCGGACCAGAATATTATCATTGGTAATACTGTATTGTATGGAGCCACTAGCGGCGAGATCTACATATCCGGTGTGGCAGGTGAACGATTTGCAGTGCGAAACAGTGGGGCCACCGCAGTGGTTGAGGGTGTTGGTGATCATTGCTGCGAGTATATGACAGGAGGACGCGTGGTTGTTCTTGGTAAAACAGGCCGGAATTTTGCTGCGGGTATGAGTGGAGGTATCGCCTATGTGCTGGATGAAGAGGGCGATTTTGACTACTACTGCAACATGGGCATGGTTGAGTTGTCTCTGGTTGAGGACCTGAACGACAAAAAGGAGCTGACCGATCTGATTTCCAGACATTTCGAGTTAACAGGCAGCAAACTGGCAGAGAAGATTCTTGCAAACCAGGATGGTACCCTTGACCGGTTTATCAAGATCATTCCTTATGAATATAAAAAGGTGATGCAAGAGCTTCAGCAGGAAGAGATTAAAAAGAAACTGGCAGCGGTGGAGAAAGATGTGGAAATGATCGGTGATGTTTAAACAATAGCATTATGGGAGATCCAAAAGGATTCATGAAAATAAAAAAGAAACCAGCTGGAAACCGGCCGGTTCATGAGCGCACAGGTGATTACAGTGAAGTTGAACAGGTATTGAACTCGGAAGACCGGATGCTCCAGGCATCCCGGTGCATGGATTGTGGGATCCCATTCTGCCACTGGGGTTGCCCGGTAGACAATCTGATTCCGGAATGGAACGACCTGCTATACCATGGCGATTGGAAGGGAGCCAGCGACCGGCTGCATTTCACCAATAATTTCCCGGAGTTTACCGGCAGGATTTGTCCGGCCCCCTGTGAGCACTCCTGTGTATTGAATATTGATGAGGAGCCGGTCACCATTCGTGAAAACGAAGTTGCCATTGTAGAAAGGGCTTTTAGTGAAGGATATATTAAGCCATCTCCTCCAAAAGTAAGATCCGGAAAAAAAGTAGCAGTGATAGGAAGCGGTCCTGCTGGTATGGCAGCTGCCGACCAATTGAATAAAGCCGGTCATACAGTAACACTGTTTGAAAAGGATGAAAAGATTGGAGGATTACTCCGGTATGGAATCCCCGATTTCAAATTGAACAAACGAACCATCGACCGAAGGTTAAGAATAATGATGGCCGAAGGTCTCGAAGTGAGGACCGGTACAGAGGTAGGCAAAGATATCTCCGGTAAAGAGATGATGGATCAGTATGACGCGGTTTGTTTAGCCATCGGGGCCATGCAACCAAGAGACCTTCCCCTGGAAGGCCGTGATCTGGATGGGGTCCATTTTGCCATGGAATACCTCACACAACAAAACAGGGTCAACGATGGAGCCTATGTGGCTTATGACAACCGGATCACCGCCGAATGCCGGAAAGTCCTGGTCATTGGTGGAGGGGATACAGGATCAGACTGTGTGGGAACTGCCATCCGGCAGGGTGCAAAAAGTGTCACCCAGATCGAGATCCTACCTAAACCTCCTGAAAAACGAGCAGAAGACAATCCCTGGCCCTATTTTGGAAATATCCTGAAAACCACCACCTCCCATGAGGAGGGTTGTGAGAGGAAATGGAGCCTGTCAACGCTGCGGTTTATCGGGATGCAGCAGAGGGTCACCCATGCAGAAGTTGAAGAGATCAACTGGGATAAGGTAAATGGTAGTTTTAAGATGAAACCGGTACCAGGAACCCGCGTTGAGCTCGAAGCGGACCTGATCCTCCTGGCCATGGGATTTATCCACCCCATCCACGAAGGCCTCCTTGAGGAGCTTGACGTTTCACTGAACACACAAAAGAGTGTGCAGGTTGATAACCAGATGGCAACCAATATTGACAAAGTGTTTGCCACAGGTGATGCAGTGAATGGTGCCAGCCTGGTGGTAACCGCCATTGCCTCCGGTCGACGGGTAGCCAGAAGAATCGACGACTATCTTATTTTGGGGGACTAGGGGAAATATTATGTATTTTCACAAGCTCTGACCCTTATATTTTCATACCTCTATATAAATATTAGTATTTTATTTATATACCCCCTATATTATTATGGGGGTATGTGTCTAATATAGTATATTTGCAGGGAATAGTAAAAACCGTGCCCAATGAAAAAACAATGGTTGATTGCCTTGATCGCTTTTGGGATCATTGCCCTGCTTGGAATTATCTCACCGTTAAGTTTTGACACAGGTGACACCTCCGGAATAGATGGCGGTGATACCGCATGGATGCTTGCCGCTACTGCACTGGTTTTTCTGATGACACCTGGTCTTGGTTTTTTCTATGGAGGCATGGTTAAACCCAAAAATGTGATCTCTACCATCCTGCAGAGTTTCATTGCCATGGGACTGATCAGCATCCTATGGGTGGTTTTTGGATTCAGCCTCGCCTTCGGAGAGAGTGTGGGCAGTGAAGGGTATGGCCTGTTTGGGAATCCGGCCACATTCTTTATGTTTAAAGGAGTTGGCGGGGCTCCGGATCCCAACTTTGCTGCCACTATTCCATTGGCCCTTTTCGCCCTTTTCCAACTGAAGTTTGCCATCATCACCCCTGCCCTGTTTACCGGTTCATTTGCAGGACGGGTACGCTTTACGGCACTGATGATCTTTATGGTGTTCTTTATGATCTTTATTTATTGTCCATTAGCCCACTGGACCTGGCACCCTAACGGTTTCCTCAGGAATTGGGGTGTGCTTGATTTTGCAGGAGGTACAGTGGTTCATATGTCAGCCGGAATGGCAGCCCTGGCAGGTGCCTTCTTTTTCGGTCCCAGAAGGGATTATGCCAAACCCTCTTATCCGGCCAACATCCCCTTTGTGTTGCTGGGTACAGGATTGCTCTGGTTCGGATGGTTTGGATTTAATGCCGGCTCTGCACTGGAAGCCTCGGATACTGCAGTGAAGGCGCTGTTGAATACCAATACAGCTTCAGCCTCAGCCATGCTGGTCTATATTTTCTTTGATGGGGTTCGTGGAAGAAAGCCCACGGCATTGGGCGCTTGTGTGGGTGCCGTGGTGGGTCTGGTGGCCATTACTCCTGCAGCCGGTTTTGTAAGTGTGGGCGCAAGCATATTTATTGGTGGATTCGCCGCCATTGCTAGCAACCTGATGATCTATTTCTTTTCCAAAAGAGGCGTGGATGACACCCTGGATGTGTTCCCGGCACATGGCATTGGCGGAATGGTTGGAATGTTACTTACAGGTGTATTTGCCGAGGAGGTTGGATTGATCAACGGTGAAGTGACTACTTTCCTCTTCCACCTGCTGGCACTGGTGATTGTATCTGCTTTTGCTTTCGGAGGTTCACTCCTCCTCTACTGGATTACCAATAAGATCGTTCCCATGCGGGTTCCCAGCCTCTATGAGGATGTGGGACTGGATATGAGTCAACACGACGAAAGCCTCTTCTACGAAAATGATGAGAAAGTGAAACTCAGAAGGGAAAAATTAAGAAACTATTCCCCGGATTTTTACCCCAGGCGCAGCAGAAAATAGGTTGATTATTCAAAACATTGTATTTTAGGAGTGGTTAACCCCACTCCTTTTGTATAAAATGTCGGGATCTTTGCGGGGCATGTTGTATCGCTCCATCCATCTCCTCTCCCATTCCGGGCATGCCCAACGGCAAACCGGCCGGTGTGGCTTGCATCCACCTGTCAGAAGAGTACCGTTACCTGATCTATGATCACCCGGACCGCCCCAAAGTATGCAATGATTTTAAGGCAGATCCGGAAGTTTGCGGAACCTCCAGGGAAGAGGCCATGTCGTTGCTTGGCGCACTGGAGTAAACGTATCCGGATACCCCAATACTGTTGCCAACCTGGGGGCCAAGTACCGGAGTAACGATGTGAATGTCAATTACACTTTACAAATTAGCGAACCCAGGTAGTTGTGACAGAATAGGTATTCATCTCCTGATCGATGAGGGTTTCAATATAGCTGAGCCGGGATTTTGTCAGGGTTTCAATATTTCCTGTGGAGGTTACCCCACTTTCCGGATTCATGATTAGCTGATCATCACCGATCAGCGACCAGGTACCGGTAGTTGGTTCATCCAGTAGTGGAGATGTGATCAGGTAATCCCCCCCAACCTGGAACTCCAGTTTAGCATCTGTTAACAATGCTTTGGCCAGAGCGATTAAAGACTGAGTGGTTTCATCTTCACTATCTGTTGTCAGGTTTTCAAAAGTCCATACCCCATCAGTGAGCAAAGTGTTTTGATCCATTTCACAGCTTGATAGTGTGAACATGAAGATGAGTGACATTGCGACTCCCGATAATAGATTCTTGGCTTTCATACGGTTTGCAGTTAGTATACTGCTTCATACGGTAAGGAGAAACTTTTGTTGCAATGAAACAGACATGACCATAACTTACCCGGAACTATTGCTGGTAGTATTGGCAATATGTACTCAAAATGAATTTTAGTTTTAATTGCTTCCAAACACCCACCTCACATTCAATCCAAATCCTTCCGCACCAAAAGCAGTATTATCAATGAGCCTGAAATATGGCCTCCAGTCAACTCCCAATGCAATGGGAACCTCTTTGAAAAGATATTCAAGTCCTATCTCTCCTATGATGCCAAGCGCAAAAGGGTCTCCTATAAATGTGTAGGGGCCAGCACCAACATACCAGTTGAATGCTTCTTCTCCCAGCGGACGGTAGAGGAAATCCCAGAGAAGATCAATACCCACACCTTTTCCAAAGGAGACATCGGCGTGTATCCTGCTGAATTGCCCTGTAGAAAATATACCATCTACTGCAACGTTTCCTCCGGATACATTTCCGAAACGAACACCCAATTCCTGAGCGTTACTGACAACTATCGTGCTGACTGCCAGCGTTAAGATTAGTAATAATTTTTTCATCTTGTTTTAGGTTTTAGTTTTAATATTATTAAGCGCTGCATTTTATTGAGTCATAAACAATATCAGGAATCGATTGTTCGATTGAGTCAGAAACAATATCAGAAATCAATTGTTCGATTGTGATCAGAATCCCACACCGATACCCACACTATAGAATGGCTCCCAGCTATTGTAGGAGGAAGCTATGATTTCACCGGGGATCCTGTGGTAAGGAACTTCTGCATCAGGATCTCGCGCAGTTCATCTTTGATCTGATCCATATCCATTGGTTTTCCCAGCTCTTTTTCCATGGAGCTCACCCCTTTCGACTCAAATCCGCAGGGATTGATGTAGGTGAAGTAGTCCAGGTTGGTGTTCACATTCAGTGCAAATCCATGCATGGTGATATAGCGGCTAGACCGGACCCCTATGGCACAGATCTTACGGGCTTTTACGGGATGATCCACATCCAGCCAGACACCTGTGGCTCCATTCATCCGGGTGGCTGTAATCCCATAGAATTGCAACAACTCAACAATGGCATCCTCCAGCAGGGTTACGTACTGCTTAAGACCAATTCCAAGGGATTCAAGGTCCACAATGGGATACCCCACAATCTGTCCCGGGCCGTGGTAGGTGATGTCCCCTCCCCTGTTGGTTTTGAAATAGGTTGCCTCTATCTTTTTCAGAAAATCCTCCCGTATCAGCAGATTTGACTCATCTCCACTTTTCCCAAGCGTGTAGACATGTGGATGTTCACAAAAGATCAGGTACTGTGTGGGAAACTCCTTTCCGGCCAGATCACGTTTAAATTCCACCAGCCTGTTAAATTGCTCCTCCTGGTAATCCCATGCGGCTCCATATTCTATAATACCCAGATCCCTGAAGACAAGCTGGGGTTGGGATTGAGGTTCAGTTTCCATGCTCAATCTCCATATTGATTTCAGCATCAAGAAGTTTTTCAAGCGGAAACGTAAACTTGACCTCTTTTCCTACTGCAATGGCTTCATTTAATGAGTACCCACATGTTTTAATCAGGTAGCCCATGAAGAAATAGGTCACTCTCCCTGCACTGCGGCAATGAATCAATATCATTTCATCCTCATCGATCAGCTCAGAAAAATCCTGCAATTTTTCAGAATTGTAATCTGTGGTACCCTCAACCGGAATATTCTTATATTCAAATCCCAATTCCCTGGCAACTGCCTGTTCATTGTATGCCTCTTCAGCAAATGTGCTGTTTTCTTCCCCGGAACGCAGATTGATGATTTTAGTGACTCCCTGGGATTTAAGCCAGCGTAATAACTCAAGTGTGGGCTGACCGCTCAAATAGAAGTTGTCAAACTTAAAGAGGTTCTGATAATCCTCAATCACCTCAACTGAGTCTTTGTGATCCCAATGATCCTGTGCATTCAGGTTGAATACAAACAGCAGAGTGCTCAGGAGAAAAAATATAGATGCTCTCATAATTTGATTGTTAAGATCGTTTTACATGTTTTTCCGCATGGTAGGAAGAACGCACCAATGGGCTTGATTCCACATCTCTGAATCCCTTCCGGAGCCCCTGCTTCCTGAAAAATTCAAACCTGTCGGGGTGGATGTAATCCTCCACAGGCATATGCTCCATGGTGGGTTGCAGGTATTGCCCCAGGGTGAGCACCTCACAACCAACTGCCAGAAGATCATCCATGGTTTGGAGTACCTCCTCCTCCTTCTCTCCCAGACCAAGCATGATGCCCGATTTTGAAGTTACAGGAGATTGGGAAATCATTCGTATCACTTCCAGACTTCTTGCATATTTGGCACGGGAACGGATCTGCGGGGTTAGCCGCTCAACTGTTTCCAGGTTGTGGGAGATCACTTCAGGAGCAGCTTCAATAACCTGCTGAACCAGTTCCGGTATTGCGTCAAAGTCAGGGATCAGAGTTTCCATGGTAAGCTCAGGCAACTCCTCTTTAAGTATTCTGATGGTCCTGGCCCAGAATCCGGCCCCTTTATCGGGCAGATCATCACGGTCTACCGAGGTGATCACAGCGTGACGTATCCCCATGGCCTTGATGGATTCCACCAACCTGTAAGGTTCATCTTCATCAACTGACAGCGGACGTCCGGTCTTTACCGCACAAAATTTACATGCCCTGGTGCAGATCTCACCCAAGATCAAAAAAGTGGCCGTTCCTGCTCCCCAGCACTCCCCTATATTGGGACAATTGCCACTTAAACAGATGGTGTGCAGCTGGTGTTTAGCCACCTGCTCCTTCACATACATATACCGGTCACCTCCAGGCATGCGCATACGCATCCACGGGGGCAATCTTTTCCTGCCGTCCATTTCTCTCTTCCGCTTTCCCTTTTCCACCCCACGAAGATAACCAGAATTATGCTAATTTTGGGTTTCTTAAATCACCAGAATGAAGAATCACAGTGAATTACTGATGCTGGCCAAACGGGTGCAGGCCATTGCAGAAAACGGGCTACACTATACTGAGAATGACTATGACCAGGAGCGGTATGGGGAGCTTGAAAATATCTCCACCCAAATGATTTCACTGGTTACCAACCTCTCCCATGAAACCATCAAGTTGGCCACACCTGAAAAGAATGGCTACAGAACTCCCAAAATAGATGTGCGCTGCGTAATCTTCAATACCCAGGATGAGGTCCTGATGGTGAAAGAGCGGGTGGATTCCTGCTGGTCCCTTCCCGGAGGTTGGTGTGATGTGGGATACACTCCTACTGAAGTGGCCAAAAAAGAGGCATTCGAAGAAGCAGGCATTAAAGTAAAAGCAGGACGGGTCCTGGCCATCTTTGATAAGAAATGCCACGACCACCCGGAAGACCTGTTTTACACCTATAAGATCTTCATTGAGTGCGCGCCTGAGAATTTAGAGATCTCAACCGGTATGGAAACCCTGGATGTGGGGTTCTTCAAACAGGATCAAATACCGGAGCTCTCCACGCCCCGAAACACCACTTACCAGGTCCAAAAAATGTTTGATTTTCATTACAACCGGATCCACTGGCCCATCATTGATTAGGGGTGCCATGAAAACGAAGTTTGTTAGGGCGAAAGATTATTTTGGAAAGTATTTATAAATATCCTTTCTATGCAAGCAGCGAATAAACTCTACATTGGATTCATGGATGATAATACCAAGGCGATAATCCCCGAGTTTAATTCTATAGCTACTGGTGGTGCCTTTCAGTTTCTTTAAATTCTTAATCTGATGGACATTATCTGCCATTTGCACATTCCCAATGGCACTGGCAATCTTCGAAATGATTGCTTTATTGTTCAGTTTCCGAACATCCTTCTGGAACGCTTTATCAATCTTTACTATCATCGCGTAATTCTTCCAAAAAGGAATCAGTATCTATATACTCTTCTGTCCTTCCTTCCGAAATAGCGCTAGATAATCCATAATCCTCAATTTCTTCCTTGGAAAGTTTCCTGGTGGAAATCCCAAGCTTTTTTGCCATCTGAAGTATTAGGCTAAGATCCTTATCTGAGTCAGTATGTAATATTGCCCCTTCCATCCTACATCGTTTATTACAAAAATACAAATTAAAAATTAACCTCTACTCAAAGAGATTATTATGCGCTATAAATGATTTACGGGAATTGGCGGTGAGGATTAATCCACAAAGTCTGCCCATTGCCCTCTGCTTGCAGGTTTCCTTTTAACCACTTTTTTCGCGCCTCTGACCATGCCTTGAGGTCGAATGATAAGGCTGCAGTATCGCGTGAGTATAGTTGCTGATCTAACGATTTTACATCTTTGACCAATTTCGCAGTCCCAAAGTTAGTGGCAAAATACTGAAGCGTAGGTTCCTTCAGGTCCAGTTGGTCTATCCACCGGTAGAGTGCCTCTACAGCTTTAAGAGAATTCTGGCGCTTCGATACTTTTCTAAAATGCCTGAAATAATATAGTTCCGATTTACGGTATTGCTCACGATGCTTTTTAATAATTATTCTTAAAGACTTAATCCCATATATCAGCAGAAAGATGATAACAAGGAGACTTATGAAGCCGGCAACAACCCATTTTAAGGAGACTCCTAAGATGGTGATGGCCGATAGTTCACCTGTTGCTTCATCCTGTCCGGCAGTTTGAACAGCCATTGAATCACGCACACTTTCAAGCATACCCAGGTCAGGATTGGGAAGCACACCAATGGTAAACCCCGGCAATGTACGCTTGTATAGTTTATTGTGAACCGGATTCCACCAGGTTACTACCTTTTCGGGGATCTTTACTTCTCCCTCTTTCTCAAACAGATACCTGATGCCATCCCTGCGGGATGCACTGATGGCCGTTCTGGTTTTATGATTGTTGACTTCTGACCTTGACGGGTAAAGACTCACACCAGGCAGGCTGTCCCACTCTATGGGCGGGATGAGCTCGGAAACAGTTCCCGAAACTTCCCGGCTAATGCTGCGTTCCAACACATCCCCCACCTTCACCCGTGCTTTATCACCTGACCAACTCTCTTTTACAGTCATTCCTGAGGCAACGAGCCATTCGGTTTTGTTATAACCGGACGGAACAGGTTTTACATTGATCTTTCTCTCTTTGGTCTTCACAACCCTGCGTACTCCTTTATAACCGCCTTCATCAGGGGTTTCGATATTTATTTCTAAAGGCGGAAAGAGGATATCTTCGTCATCGTAAGGGAAGACGTGAAATATCATTTCAACACCGGCATATGTTTTTCCGCTGATTTGTTTCGATGAACTGACCGACCTGAAATAGACCGTAAAGGCACCATTTACTTTAATATTTCCCGGATCAATGCCCCTGGTAAACCAGGTAGAAGTATACACCAGAACAGTAACCTCAACCGGCTGACCCACATAAACACTGCTCTGGTTCAGTTTCACATCACTGAAAAGATGGCCCTGGGCATAAGCTCCCTGCCACAAGAAAAGCAGGAGAAACCCCCAAACATATTTCCAATTGTCTCCTACCACTTATTTCCTTCTTTTTCTGGTTTAATGCCTTTCGTTTTCACCTGATGGGCAAATTTTCGCTTTAAAAACAGGGCAGGATCATCATCCACCTTGCGCATGAGGATTTTCTGCGATTCATCCTGCTTTCCCGTTTCAAAATTATCAGGGACTTCATCCAGCTCCTTCCCTTTTCTTATATCCGTAGTAGCAGATTCCTCCTTTCGCTCCTGTTCCATATCCTCTTTCGTTGCTTCCTGGCCTCCCCCACCCAGATCTTCCATATCTTTATTTTCAATATTTTGTGCCTGCTCCGCAGCTTCACTCTCTTCTGCCTCTTCAGGATTCACCTCATCTCTACCGGCTGTCATTTGCTGCATCAGCGTCTGATTCTTTCTGGCATCTCCCAGATCGGGGTTCATCTCCACGGCCATCCCAAATGCCAGTTCAGCGGCGGCATAATCCCCGTTTTTGTAATAGGCAAGTCCCAGGTTATAAACCCCCATGGCTGTTGTATCCTGACTGAACGCCCTGATCGCATCTTTGTAAAACCCCGATTTGTAGTAGGCACTCCCCCTGTGCATGGGATCTGTAAACAGTTCCGCAGCCTGCTCAAAATCACCCTGGTCATATAACTTCTGGGCCTGGTAATCCTGAGTAAGCCACAAATCTCGAAAGCTCGAATTACTATTGCAGGAGGTAAAACCAATCATCATCAACAATGAATAGATCACCCATCCTTTTCTAAACCACATCAACCCAATAAGAGCAAAAGGAATGACAAACCACAGACCTTTGTCCAGCCAGTCGTCCTCCTTCTCTTCATCCTTCTCTTTGAATTCCAGATTGCCGCTGATTGACTTTGCCAGCAGCTCCATGTCACTATTATCCAGAGTCAGCCTGTTTACATTAATTTTTTCAATGGAATGAAGCTGGTTCAGTATGTTATCATTCAAAGCGGAATGCACAATGTTGCCCTGATTATCACACATGGGCCTGCTGCTTCCGGGAGCGAGTACATTTGCACCTGCAACAGTGTTCATCGGCAAAATCTCAACTTTTGAGTTTCCCTGTTTCACAAATTGTTGAAGCAAATTAAATGTTTCATCTGTAAAGTCATCTGTCACAAGCAGAAGCGTGGCCGGAGCAATAGCAACTCTGATGAGGGTGTCAGCCAGCACCAGCGCTGCTTTTAGGTTAGTGCCTGGATAGGGCATTATTTCAGGTGAAAGACCATCAAGGTGGCTCTTAATTATATTATAATCACCTGTTAGCGGAACAATAGTATGTGCCGTTCCGGCAAAGCCGATCAGTGCCGTACGGGCCCGGGGATTGGCATCCAACAGATCATTTATTTTGAATTTAGACCTCTCCAGCCGGTTGGGCTGAATATCGTCTGCCATCATACTCTGGGAGAGATCCAGGAGAATAACCAGAGGCGTTTCAAGTGTTTTCCCGGGAACTTCGATTTTTTTCCAGGTGGGCCCGGCAGCTCCTATTATGGCGATTGATAAAAAAATGAACAGTGCCGATTGCATCCATTTCATTTTGCCCTCGCTGCCCTTGCTAATGACATATGGCCTCAGATGAGGAGCAATTACCCTCTTCCATTTCACCTGGTCACGCAAACCGATTAAACCAATAAGCAAAACTGCAAATGCCGGAAGCAACAACCAGAGGAACATTGGTCGCAAAAGATGGAAATCTTCCCAGTTGATATTTGAAAATCCATCAATCATGCATACTCTTTCTGTTTATAAGCAGCTTTACAGCTGAAATGCTATTAAGTATAAAAGAGAGTAGAAGTGCAAGAACTATGGATGCACCCAGTGGATAGTGGTATAGCAACGTGGTTGGTATATACTCTTCCTCTTCATATTCAATGGGTTCTAACCTATCCAGTTCCTCATATATTTGTTCGAGCCGGTCAGCATCCATGGCTCTAAAATATTGGGCTCCGGTCATCTCAGCTATCTCCTCCAGGGTTTTTTCATCCAGGTCTGATCCGGGCTTGTCCGGGTCGCCGATACCAATGGTATAAACAAGAATAGAATCCTTCTCAGCCAGGTCAGCCGCATCAAGCGGAAGAATATCTGTGCCCGCATCCACACCATCGGAAAGCACAAGCATCACCTTTGTTTTAATGGTATCCTGTGCAAACATCTCTATCCCTTTTACAATGGCTTTACCAATGTTTGTCATCTGTCCGGCCATCCCCACATCAGCCTCCTCAAGCATATTGTCAACAGTTACCAGATCGGGAGTAAAGGGAGCCTGAATATAAGCACTCGACCCAAAAAAAATCAGTCCCATACGGTCTCCTTCCCTTCTGGAAATAAACTCGTGCATCACTTTTTTCATTGCCTCCCAGCGTGTGGCTCTCTTATCTTCAATCATCCAGTCACGCTGGGCCATACTGAATGATATGTCGGCAACTATCAGAAAATTGCGCGAAGTTTTCACCTTCATCTCAGGCACACCCACCAGCTGAGGGGAAGAAAGTGCAGTAAGCAACAGTCCCCATATAAGGATGAGACCGATCCACACAAATATGTTCCTTCGCTTTACCAGGGCCGAAGAGCGTGGTTGTTGTCCGGTATATTCCTGAGCCTTTTGAAAGTTGGGGGTTGATAATGAAGCACTCCTTATCCTGAGTGGCG
>JAUVKN010000011.1 GCA_030596245.1 Bacteroidia bacterium
CTAATGCGGGGATGATTTTGCAGAGCACGGGAAACGGTAGAAGCTGAAACATTCAATTCCTTTGCAATATCATGGATGGTTATGTGCTGCTTGCTCATGTGATTTCTACAAAGTTATAAAAAGTGTACAATCGATTGCGCAAAATCCGAAAAAAAGTTTTGAGGATCATTTTAAGCGTGAATAAATTATTGGCTGATGTCCGGTTTTTAATGGATTGGCTGCACGTGGATCGTTGTTTCAATGTTCATCTCTTCCCTGAGCGCCTCCTCTATAGTGGTTGCGATTTCATGACCGGAATTAATATCCATCTCCCCGCTTAACATGATATGAAAAGTCAGTTCCCTGTGATCACCGTACGAATGAAGGTGAAAATGATGGGGGCAGATCTCCTTATCAGATACCTGCTGGATCACCTGCTTCACTTTCTCGATAAGCTGATCATCGGGTCGTTCTCCAAGTAGTTTACCCACCGAATTTTTGACAATTTCATACACCGCATAAAAGAGCAACAGGCAAATGAGGAAACCCAGTACACTGTCCATCCACCACAAACGATTTCCCAGCAATATTCCTGTTAAAACTACTGCTGAAGAGAGGGCATCGCTGCGGTGGTGCCATCCGTCAGCTTTCAGGGTCTCAAATCCGGTTTTCCGGTAAGCCCAGTATGCATATTGGGCCAATCCCTCTTTGACAAGCACCGAAAGAGCGGTTACTGCAATGGCAAGTGTGCCAAATTGTGTTGATTCGTGTTGGCGAAACTTCTCCACCGATGCCGTAAGAAATTCGTAGGCCACAATTCCCAGGAGCAGTGCGATGAAAAGGGAAGCGATTTGCTGGTATCGTCCGTGTCCGAATGGATGTTTGTCATCGGCCTTTCTGGAAGAGAGTTTCACACTACCCACCACAATAATAGAACTGGCCGAATCCGACAATGTATGCCATGCGTCGGCAATCAATGCCAGTGAACCGGAGATGATACCCACCCAGTATTTTAATCCAAAAAGTATGAGGTTGGCTATGATCCCGATGATTCCTTCCAGGTATCCGTATCTGTTCTTTTTATCCATGTTTCACTTATGAGCAAATGTACAATTTAGATCCCAAGGAATCATTTTTTATATTTACTGAATTAAATCAACCTGAAATGAAAAAACGCACTTCAATTCTGCTCCATCTTCTGCTTGCCATTATTGTGATTGTGGAACTAACCGGCAGATTCACAGACAACATCAACCTTGAATATCCTGTGAAGCCACTGATCATGATCTGGATGGCTCTCTATTTCTTGATATTCAACAATAAAAAGGAGTTTACCCTCCCTGTACTGATCGCTTTTTTCTTCTCCTGGGTGGGTGATAACTTCCTGATGTTTTCAGGAAAAAATGAACTCTTTTTCTATGCGGGTGTGGGGGGCTTCTTTTTTGCGCAACTCACATATATCTACATTTTTGCGCGGTACAGCGAGAAAGGGAGGAAGGGTTACCTTCAGAAGAACCTGATCATAGGGTTCCTATTCATTGCCTATGGGGCAGGGATTCTTTATCTGCTCTATCCGGGCCTGGAGGGAATCATGAAACCCATTATTCTCATCTATGCTCTATCGCTGATCGGGATGTCCGTGATGGCTCTGAATCGACATGGACGGGTTAATCATTTAAGTTTTATACTGGTCTTTATTGGCTCGGTGCTTTTTGTGCTCTCGGATAGTATGCTTGCACTCAATAAGTTTTATGCGGAGTTTTCGCTGGCAGGATTCTGGATCATGGTTAGTTATATTGCAGCTCAGTACCTGATTATGCGCGGACTAATTCTGGAGAAATAGATGGTTGCGAATGGCTTCCATGGCCGGGTCGGTACCTTTTATAAATTGTTCGAAATGGATGGGCGTTTCAATATCCGGAGAGATGGATGGCAGGTCCTCTTCCAGCAGGGTGAAGTATTTGGTAGAGTAGTTTACCACCAGTTTTGATTCGGGCAGTACAAACCTTTTCACCTCACCGTAATGGTTGGGTCTCCCCCCCGTTCCTTCTCCCACAATCACCGCTTCTGAATTCTTCATGAAATCGACGGTGTTGATGATTGCTGAAGAAAATGTTTGACGACCCACAATGACGTAAAAATCTCCGGCTCCATTGAAACGGGATTTAATCAGTTTCTTTATGAATTTCGTTCCCTGAGCAGAGTTCCCTCCTCCATTGAATCGCATGTCGAAAACCAGTTTATCAATTTTCTGCTTCTTGATGGTTTGAAACACTTGCTTCTCAAACTCCTTAAAAGATGGCATGAACAGTGCACTGGCGCCCGATCCATGCGTTTCCTCTGCTTCCCGGCTCCAGCACTTGTTGTATTGGATGTAATAAATCTGATCTTCCTGAAAATAACAATCCCTGAAGTATGATTTTTTATCTTGCCAGCCCAGTGGAAGTTTCTCAGGCTGAACATTAACCACCTTACCATCCTCTTCGGGCAACTTTACCAACACTCTTTCCAAACTTCCCTGTTCATCTTCATATTCCAACTCATAGCCATTTTGGCCCCCAAATCCAAAATGATCAAGTAACGGCGTCCATGTGATCATTCGTGGAAATTGTGATTTGAACAGGTATGGATTATCATTCACTATGAGTGTGGCCAGTGAATCAATGATTCGTTCAAGTGGAAATCCATTGATGCCTGTCAATTTTTTACCAAGAATCTCATGGTACTCAATCCTCACCCGTAAAATATAAATGCCATCCTCAAACCAGTAACAATCCAGCGGCAGAATGGTACCTGCATCAATATTGAAGTGGTAGTTGATGCGTGTATGTGCATCGCCCATGCTGGCAATTATCTGCTGTAACTGAACCGAAATATCAAAGAGTGATTGCTCAGAAGTCCGGTTAGCAACGTGATCAAGGGCGCTGAAAAAGATGGTTGAATCTGTTTGATAAAATAGGTTGCAATGCTTCCGGGCCAGCTCTCTACCGAGTAAATCGATCTCATAGTGCCAGTCAATTTTCTCGGCTGGTTGTGCCATCAACAGAACCGGGAGAAGGAGTAGGAAAAGCAGAAAGGGAGTGGATCTTGAATCGGTCATACATACAAAATTCGGCTCAAATATAGACAAATTCTCCCTTCCTCTTTGTGGGTTGGCCGGGGTTAAATTCCGCTCGTCAGCCCTGTAGCTCTATTGCGATGAGAGTCAATCACTGTTTCAGAACCTGAAGTTAAGTCTTGCTCCGAATCCTTTGTAGTCCCCCTCCTGAAAGGCAACAAAAACACCCAGGTCCACAAAGAAGAACAATTCATTCAGGCTATAGCCCAGTTGTATATAGTGAGGTGCCTGTGGAGTAAAGAGATATGTAATACCCAATGACTCTTTCCATAACCTTTCACTAAACCATGGAAGGAATTTAAACAACAGGTACGAGGATGTTAGTTTAATATCCGCATTGGTCCAGTACTCTGAAGTACTGGCTTCATAATAGTCCATCAGCATCAGTGCCTGGTCAAAACTTGCCATATCAATGAGTAAGGGACTCGATTTAAAATGTTTGAAATCGGCGTAATGGATCGAATTTGCATTGATGAAATACCCGGACTGTACGGACCAGTCAAGTTTCGATAGCAACCCTACCTCAAAACGATGCCTGATGCTCAGTTCTACCATGTTGAAATCCGACCATCCATTTTCTTCCAACGGGAAAGCCTGGGTATATGTCAGGGAAAAGGTGGGCCATTTGGAGTCACGCATCTCTTTGCGGTGGTTGCGGACCACATAGTAGTGCCTGGGTGTGAAGTCAAGCTGGACAAAAGCCGCAAGCTTTTGATAATTGTCCAGTGCCGGATCATCCTGCTGCAGCGTAGCTGGAACATTGGGGATGAACTCTTTTTCCTTTCGGAAAAAAATTGAGAAATCGCTGTGATTGATGAGGTTGCGTTGCTGACTTATGATGGCCGAAGTTGTCAGGACCAATCCGTTTGTAATGTCAATGCGGTTGTATAGGGTAGCATCGAGCTGTTCGTACATTTTAAGATGATTTTCCCGAAGTAAAAGAGTGTAAATCATGTTGGTAGCTGTTGGAATCCCGTTGATTCCATTGAAATCGGAAGAGATGTAATTTAAGTTGATGGCCACCTTTCCCTTTGCCATGGGTGCATAAAGGAGGTTGGAGTTCCATGATACCCTGGGTGCTTTTCGGTTGAACGCATAACCAATCAGCAGGCTGGACCTGAGTGTATAAATGGTATCGGGTTTCCAATTCAACCTGAAATACTGACCATAGTACAATCCATCTACTGTATTATATCCCAGCCTTTCAAGATCGGCCAATCCGCCATGAGTGAGTCGAAAACGTCCATTGTCCCCAATGTAGGTCTTTCCCAATACAAGGTTCCTGACCGGTTTGCTTCTCCTGTGTGTTGTTTGAATGGAGCCTGATTTCGACGCAATAATTTTTGTGCCAATGATTGAGTCTCTCTCTCGCAGGGTGGTATGCTCCTCAGGAGTCAGTGGAATGGGCCGCATCAGGTTCCAGTAAAGGGAATCGTTTTTTACAGCGCTATCTGCCACCGAGAAAGTTGTTCCGGTCTGGTTCAAATCCTCTCCCTTCTTTCTGGTGTCGGCCTCTTTCGCTTCTTTCTCCATCAATTTGGAGAGCCGGGTAACATCCCTGTTGGTTAACTCCTCTTTTTTTAGCAATTCGGTGATCTTTTCCTGCTCTTTTGAGATGATTTTCTCTTCTGGTAACTCTTCCGGTTCTTCTTTAAGACCGTTAATCGCTGAGAAATAGGTCTCAGGCAAGTTGGGATTGAGGGTCACATCGCTATACTTCAGGGATGAGACATAGGTCACCTGTCCTTTCACCCCTGCGATCTCTATGTTGGCCTGGATCTTATGACTTACAGGTAGCCAGGCGTCCATGATCACATTGGCATACAACTGTTGCAGGAACAGTGTGCCGGCGATGGTATTCACCGATATATCGGAAGAGTGAAGGCTCCAGAGGTCTTCTACGATAAACAGGAATCCTTCACATAATTGCTGGCTTTTCCGTTTTGGGATCACCTTGATCTTGTTAATAATATGCGTGCCTTCAAGGAAAGTACCTTCAAAACTATATCTGTAGTATGCAAAAGCATTCCGGGCCAGAGGTGAAACCACCGTTTGGATTTGCTGCTGGTACAGACTTGCATTGATATAATCCATGGGATTCACATTCTGGGTATAGCCAGGGAGAGTATTCTGGGAGGCAATCACCCGCATATCGTATTTGTCGGGTGCTGTAAACTGAACTTCATTCCGCGACTCGAGCATGTAGGCTTCATCCTCCTTAACCTTGATATCATTGACCTGGATTCTGCGTGCAATGGCCTTGGGTAGCTTTTCAATGTAAGCAGTCCCCTTGATATAGATCTCTGCATCATAATTGGAAACTTCATGCAGGTGGTAGTTTGCCAGCCCGATGGTTTTTCTCATGATCCAGTAGGCAGGATCCTCCCCGCTGGCGCTCACCCTTACTTCCGGGATCATATAGGTCTGAGGCGGAAGCTGTATTACAAGATCTTCATACTCTTCCTTAATCTCAATTGTCTTAATGATCTCCGTATATCCCAGGCTGCGAAAAAAGATGGTATAGTTACCTTCAGGCAGGGGCAAAGAAAATAGTCCGAGGGCATTACATGTGGTTCCCCGGGTAAGCTCTTTAATAAAGATGGCGGCATAAGGAACCGGTTCCCCGTTCATATCCTGGATCTCACCGCGTAGTCCCTGAGAGGTTGCAATTGGCAGAAATCCAAAAAAAAATGTCAATATGTAGACCGATTTTCTCACCAGGTGATGGAATTCCAGGTAATAATACAAATATATAACGGTTAAAATCCGAAATAATTTTTTGCATTGAAATAGCTAATGTTCTTCACCAGGTTTTCCAGTAGCTCCTTGTCATCCGGTAATTCTCCATTTTCAACATCAGTGCCAACAAGGTTACACAGGATCCTTCGGAAATATTCATGCCTTGGATAGGACATGAAACTTCTGGAGTCTGTGAGCATCCCCACAAACTTGCTCAACAATCCCAGTGATGAGAGGGAGTTCATCTGATCAATCATGCCGTATTTTTGATCCATGAACCACCACCCTGATCCAAATTGCATTTTTCCCGGGGTGATACCATCGTTGAAGTTATTGACCATGGTTACCATGAGGTCATTGTCCACAGGATTGAGATTGTACACGATGGTCTTGGCCAGTAGATCCGACTTCTCCAGTTTGTCGAAAAATCTTGACATGGCACGGGCCATATCAAAATCACCTATTGAGTCAAATCCGGTATCGGACCCTAATTCGTGAAATCGACGTGTATTGTTGCTTCGGATTGCACCCACGTGAAATTGTTGCGCCCAATCCTTGTCGTGATCCAATACTGCCAGCTCGATCAACATGGCTGATTTGAATTTCCAGATCTCCGGCTCATTGAGGGTTCTTCCGGATCTGACTTTAAGGAACATCTTTTCGATCTCCTGGTGATCAAACTCTTCTGCATAGAAGGTTTCCATACCATGGTCTGATATCCTGCACCCCATCTCATGGAAATAATCGTGGCGTTTACATAGTGCTGTTAGCAGGTCCATGTATGTTGAAATGGAAAAGTCCGAGGCCTTTTCCAATTTTTCAAGGTAGGAGTTATAACTTTTTGGATCCTCTACAGCCATGGCTTTATCAGGACGCCAGGCCGGAAAAACAGATGTCTCAAATCCATCCTCCTTAATCTTCTGATGATGCTCCAGTGTATCCACCGGATCGTCGGTGGTGCAGATGACCTCCACATTCATTTTTCGGATAAGATTCCTCACACTGAATTCATCCTCTGCCAGCATTTCATTGACCCGGTCATATATCTCTCTGGAAGAACCCGGATTCAGCAGATCGGTGATGCCGAAATAACGCTGGAGCTCCAGGTGTGTCCAATGATACAACGGATTTCGCAAAGTTTCAGGAACAGTCTCCGCCCATTTCATAAACTTCTCCTCATCGGTTGCATCACCCGTGCAATACTTCTCATCCACCCCATTGGCTCTCATAGCCCTCCATTTATAGTGGTCGCCTGCAAGCCAGATCTGTGTAAGATTTTCAAATTTAATGTCCGCTGCTATCTGTTCCGGGATTAAATGACAGTGGTAATCAATGATGGGCATCTGACTGGCCGCCCCATGAAAAAGCTGCTGTGCTGTATGGGTGTCCAGTAGGAAATCTTTGTCAAGAAAACTTTTCATTGTAAATCTTTAGTTTGTCAATCAGTGTGTTACAATCAATTATATTCCAAATAGCCTGCGGATGTGTCTGTCATAAATGTTGGTCATCACCTGTTCTCCTACAACCCCACTGTGCTGCCTGAGCATGGACAAGAAATCATTTCCCATTTCAGCCGCAACTTTGTAGCCTACGTGGATCAGCTGCCTGAAACCGGCATGATATTCGGGATGACCTGGTATGTGTCGAAGGGTGTTTGCAAATTTCTCTCCGTCCCATTGATTCACTTCCGCCGGGGTAGGAAGGGTAGCGGGATCGATATCAATCACTGTTGCGTAGGGGCCGCATAATTCTTCCTGGCGCTCATGGGCACGGGCATAGATTGTCCGGGCCAATTGCAGGGCTTCCTCGCCTGCTATGGCAAGGCCTATCACCTCCTCAAGCCATGTGGTACCGGCAGTCTTCACATGGATTCCTTTATCGTATTTATTGATAAGATCGCCCATGATGGGATAGATGGTGAATTTATCACTCCCCGAGTGCACACTCAGTTTGAGGTTATCGGGCAAATCAAAGGTCTTAACAGCATGATCGATGACCAGGAGATCCTGTTCAAACTCTTTTCTGAATTGCTTCACGTCCCCCACATAATCAACTCCCTTATTAAATCTGCCAGTGAACTTGGGTGCTATGGTTTGAGCAGGAATTCCGTACTGTTTGATCATCAACAGGATGAAGAAAAGTTCCACGGGTGTCTGGGGATTTTCAACTTCATCCATGGATACTTCTGCAATGAAGTTATCTGCTCCTTTTTTGGATACAATATGGTCGTAGATAGCTGCAGCCTCACGTACTGCACCCAGGAAATTCTTTGCAATGACTTCCAGCTCCGTGCTGGTCACGATGAAGGGATCCGGTATTCCGGGAATTACCAGTTTTCCTTCATAGGGGGCAGCGAGACTGAGAAAATCATTTACTTCAGCTTCGGAGACCTCGCTGCCGATATAATCGGCTACATCAAGGGTGAAAAAGTTAGAATGGTCAATAAAGGCATCCACGGTTTTCAGATTGATATGGTCCGCATCCACATAATATGGATCAGTCCATTGCAACCTTCTCACCGCAGCATCGGCTTCATTCCTGGTATCAACCGGTGAGGATTGGATAATCTGATGTTCCCTGTTGGATTTGTTCCAGACGGGTACAATATCTATCCCCACTTCTTTTGCTTTAATAATTGCTTTCAATTGAGCCTCACCCTGGTGAGCGAATCTGTCGCCAATACCGAAGGAAAATTTTTCCAGTTTCATGTTCTTTACTTTTCTTTATATTAAATCCCGTGTACGGACACGAAAATACGAAATTTCTTGGGTAGTTACAAAATAATTTATTTAGTTTTGTTGGGTGTAATTGTTTTGAAAATTGGAATGCATTACGCTTAAGTATTTACAAGTAAGGTTATTATGGGTAAAGTAAGGATCAAGGATATAGCTGAAATTGCCAATGTATCCATCGGCACAGTTGACCGTGTGATCCATAAGAGGGGGGAGGTCTCCCAGGCAACCCGGGAGCGGATCCAGAAATTACTTAAGGAGCACGGCTATAAGCCTGATATCATTGCCAGTTCATTGGCATTAAAGCGACAGATTAACCTTGCGGTAGTAATGCCTCGTATCAGTCATGAAAACGAATTCTGGAAATTGCCCCAATCTGGAATCAAAAAGGCACTTGAGGAACTATCACATTACAAGATATCTATCGATACCTATTATTTTGATCAGTTCAACACGAATGATTTTGTGAATCAGGCAAAGAAATTCCCTTACAACAACATTCATGGGATATTATTTGCACCTGTTTTTCAGGAGGAATCCATTGCGTTCCTCAGGAGATGCGAGAAAGAAAGGGTACCAGTGGTCCTGTTTAATTCTCTGCTCGACGATCCTTATGTGAAGAGTTTTGTGGGTCAGGATGCTTACCACAGTGGATATGTGGCAGCCAAATTGATCAATTACGGATTGGAGCCAAAAAGGGCTGTTGCCATCATCAATTTGTCGGCACGTAAGGATCATTATGCACACATCATCAGCAGGGAAAAGGGATTCCGCAGCTATTTTGAGGAGTACAGCGACCGGTTGAGTCATCTGCTGACCATTGACCTTCATGGTGTTGATGATCAAAAACTTCATGCAAGGCTAAATGAAATGTGTAGCGAATATGATGTGGCAGGTATTTTTGTTACCAATTCCCGGGTTTACAAGGTAGCCGGGTTCCTGGCCGAACGCGGATCCCAGAGTGTCAGGTTGGTGGGATATGACCTGTTGCCCGAGAATATTGATTTTCTCAAAAGGGATTACATCGATTTCCTGATTTCACAGAGGCCGGAGGAACAGTCATTTAGAGGGCTAATGTCTCTCTTCAACCTCGTAGCTTTCAACAGGGAACCCGTGGAGAGGCAATTGCTTCCCATTGACATCATTACAAGAGAGAACCTGCGTTATTATAAACCATAAAAAGTATTACCAATGGAAGATTTATCCTTTAAAGATTTGAAGAACAAAGTATGTGTGATTACTGGTGGAGGCGGTGTGCTGGGTAATTCCATGGCTAGGGGGTTGGCCTCGGCAGGTGTTATAACAGTGATCCTGGATATCAATGAAGAAGCAGCCAACAAGGCAGCTGCAGCTGTTTCCTCTGAGTTTAAGGTGGAGAGTTATGGAATAAAAGCCAATGTATTGGATAAAGGCTCACTGGAAGCTGTCCGCGATCAGATAATTGCAGAGGTTGGAGAGATAGACATGCTGATCAATGGTGCTGGCGGGAATTCTCCTAAAGCTACCACAAAACTGGAAGAGATTACTGAAGAGGACCTGAACAACCTGGAGGATGGATTCTTTGGATTGGAGCTGGAGGGATTTCAAAAGGTGTTTGATCTCAATTTTAACGGTACGTTGCTACCCACTCTTGTATTCACCAAAGATATGGTAGCGCGCCAAAAGGGAGTGGTTTTAAATATCTCTTCAATGACTTCTTATAATCCACTGACCAAAGTCCCCGCCTATTCAGCTGCCAAAGCTTCCGTGAATAACTTTACGGAATGGCTTTCGGTCCATTTTGCAAAGGTCGGAGTCAGGGTGAATGCAATTGCCCCGGGATTCTTCCTGACCAACCAGAATCGATTTTTACTTACAGATGAGAAAACCGGGAGTTTGACTCCCAGAGGAGAAAAGATTATAGCCAATACCCCCATGGGTATTTTTGGCGAACCGGATGATCTGAATGGAACCGTACTTTACCTGTTGTCGGACCTGAGCAGGTTCATCACTGGGATTTGTATTCCAATTGATGGAGGTTACAGTGCTTTTGGCGGAGTTTAATTGTGTATGATTAAGAGGATGATGAGATGATATATTTCGAAAAAGGTAGTCAGGATATGGTGTTCACTGATCAGGAGATCAGGGAAGCTCTTCATTTGGCATTGGATAAGATAGGACCTCGAAACAAGGTGCTGGCCATTCCTCCGGATATTACCAGGTTTTACAGCAAAGCAGGTCTGCTTACGGAGTATGCCTGGGAGTACTATGGCGGAGCTATGACAGATATACTGCCGGCACTCGGAACTCATGTGGCCATGACAGAATCGGAGATAGGGAAAATGTACGGATCAACTCCCCGATCACTATTCAGGGTGCATGACTGGAGGAATGATGTGGTTACACTGGGTGAGGTGCCTGCACAATTTGTGGAGGATGTTTCGGAGGGTAAGGTCTCCTATTCATGGCCGGCACAGGTAAACAGGTTACTGGTGGAAGGCGGTTATGATCTTATCCTTTCCGTTGGCCAGGTGGTTCCGCATGAGGTAGTTGGGATGGCCAATTATAACAAAAATATTTTTGTGGGTACCGGAGGCTCGGAAGGAATTAACAAGAGTCATTTCCTGGGAGCGGCTTATGGAATGGAACGAATGATGGGCCGGGCGAATACTCCTGTGAGACAGGTGCTTAATTACGCATCCGATCATTTTGCCAACGACCTTCCCCTGTTGTACATCCAAACAGTGATCGGACGTGCTCAAACGGGAGAATTGGTGGTGCGCGGCCTCTATATCGGGGATGACGAGGCCTGTTTTCTCAAAGCATCGGAGCTTTCTCTCCAGGTCAATTTCCAAATGCTTGAAAAACCACTGGATAAGGTGGTGGTATATCTTGAACCCGAAGAGTTTAAAAGCACATGGCTGGGCAATAAAAGTATCTACAGGACCCGCATGGCTATTGCCGATGGAGGAGAACTGGTGGTGCTGGCTCCCGGGTTGAAGGAGTTTGGAGAGGACAAAGATATAGATCAGCTGATCCGGAAATATGGCTACCAGACCACGCCGGAAATTTTGGAAGCTGTGGATAATAATGAGGATCTGAGGCAAAATCTCAGCGCAGCAGCACACCTGATCCATGGTTCTACCGAGGAGAGGTTCACTATGACCTATTGTCCCGGCCATATCTCCAGGGAGGAGATTGAATCAGTCAATTATTCCTTTGCTTCCCTCGGTGAAATGATGCACAGGTACGATCCCGGTGTTTTACAGGAAGGATTTAACACCATGCCTGATGGAGAGGAGATATTTTACATTTCTAATCCAGCCCTTGGATTATGGTCCTGGAAGGAAAAATTCAAATAAAAACAGCGTGATCCGAATTGTAGCTGATGATAAGATCCCTTTTTTGAAAGGCGCCCTTGAAGGAGTAGCCAGGGTTGACTATCTGCCGGGTGATAAAATTACAAAAGGTGATCTTCTGGAAGCGGATGGATTGATTACGCGTACCCGTACGCTTTGTGACCGTAGCCTGCTGGAAGGAACACTAGTCCGTTTCATTGCTTCTGCAACCATTGGTTATGATCATATTGATACTGAATACTGTAAGGCTGCAGGGATCCAATGGACCAATGCTCCCGGATGTAACTCCTCCTCAGTTCAACAGTACATCATATCAATGTTACTTTACCTGGCAAGACTTCGGAACCATGATCTCAACAGACTCACACTGGGCGTGGTAGGAGTTGGTAATGTGGGTAGCAAGGTGGCATCAGCTGCAAAAGTTCTGGGAATGAATGTACTGCTCAACGATCCCCCCAGGAAGCGCAGGGAAGGGGGAAATGATTTTGTGGAGCTGAATGAGATCCTGGATCAGGCCGATATAATTACACTCCATGTTCCTTTGAACAGAGGTGGAGAGGATAACACCTACCAGATGGCAAACAGGGAATTTATTCGATGCATAAAAAAGAGTGCGGTACTTGTCAATACCTCACGTGGAGCCATTGTGGACGAAAGTGCTTTGCTTGAGGGTATTCGCGGTGGAAAACTTTCAGATGTGGTTCTGGATGTTTTCGAAAACGAACCAGGGATCAACCTGGAATTACTGGATGCTGTCACATTGGGCACACCACATATTGCTGGCTACTCTCTGGATGGAAAAGCCAATGGAACCACTATGTCAGTCAGGGCCATTAGCCAGTTTTTTACGCTGGGACTTGATGAATGGGAGCCGGATTCCATACCTGAACCTGATGAAAATAAAGTTTTTGCAGACACTTCTCAGGAGGGAGGACAGGAGTTGATGTGGGAACTGTACAGGCAGACCTATGATGTGACTTCAGATGACCATCGATTAAGGAGCGATCCAAAATCATTTGAAAGATTAAGAGGCGATTACCCCTTTCGAAGAGAACCTCATGCCTATTCCGTTCGGCTGTTCCAGGGATATACTGAGGTTGTAACACAACTGGAAAAACTAGGATTTTCGGTGCTGTCTGACCATTGCGTATGACGATGAACCTTAAAATCAATTCTTTATAAAACAAAAACAAATATCCAGAAATGAAAACAAAAGCTGACATTGGCCTGATTGGCCTGGCTGTAATGGGTGAGAATCTTGTCCTGAACATGGAACGGAACGGATTTACCGTCGCTGTCTACAACAGAACTGTGGAAAAAGTAGATAAGTTTATCAATGGCCGTGGGAAGGAGAAGAGGTTTATTGGTGCCCACTCCATTGAGGAGTTTATCGCTTCACTGGAGCGTCCCAGGAAAGTGATGATGCTCGTAAAAGCTGGTCAACCTGTGGATGATTTTATCGAGTTGTTGCTGCCGCACCTGGAGGCGGGAGACATTATCATAGATGGGGGTAATTCCCATTTCCCTGATTCCATAAGGAGAACCAAATATGTGGAAAGCAAGGGATTTCTTTTTATAGGAACCGGTGTTTCCGGTGGAGAAGAGGGTGCGTTGCTGGGCCCCTCCATCATGCCAGGTGGATCTGCTGATGCCTGGCCTCATGTAAAAAAGATTTTCCAGGCTATTTCAGCAAAAGTAGAGGATGGAACGCCCTGTTGTGATTGGGTAGGGGATGATGGAGCCGGCCATTTTGTGAAAATGGTTCATAACGGCATCGAATACGGGGATATGCAGCTGATAAGTGAGGCTTATAACCTGATGAAAAACCTGCTTGGAATGGATGCGGATGAGATGTACCAGGTTTTGAAGGAGTGGAACGATGGAGACCTGGATAGCTACCTGATAGAGATCACAAGGGATATCCTGGGATACAAAGATGAGGATGGTGGGCCATTGGTTGAGAAGATACTGGACAGTGCCGGACAAAAGGGAACCGGGAAGTGGACCGGGATAGAGGCGTTGAATTTGGGGATCCCCCTCACCCTGATTGGAGAATCAGTTTTTGCCCGGTGCCTCTCTTCCCTGAAAGAGGAGCGTGTGGAAGCCTCAAAAATCCTTTCTGGTCCAGTACCCCATTTCAATGGGGACAAGTCGCTGTTCATTGATGATATAAAAAGTGCACTTTATGCCTCTAAGATCGTCTCATACGCGCAGGGATATACCCTTATGAGGGAAGCTGCAAAAGAGTACGACTGGAAATTGAATTATGGGGGGATCGCACTGCTGTGGAGAGGTGGATGTATTATCCGCTCCGTTTTCCTCAGTAAGATCAAGGATGCATTTGATGAGAACCCCGAGCTACCCAACCTGTTATTGGATCCATTCTTTAAAGAGAAGGTTGAAGCTGCTCAGGCCGGATGGCGCAGGGTAGTTTCCACCGCACTTACCAATGGGATTCCGGTTCCTGCCTTTACAACAGCACTGAACTACTTTGACGGGTATCGCTCAGCGCAACTTCCAGCCAATATGTTGCAGGCTCAGCGTGACTACTTTGGTGCCCATACCTACGAACGTGTGGACAAACCCAGGGGGGAATTCTTCCACACCAACTGGACCGGCAGGGGAGGTGACACCAGCTCTTCCACCTACAATGTATAGAAACTGTCCCTTTTTTGTCTGGTATACCCGGGCATCGCTTAAAATCTTTACTGCGTAAACATTTATAGGCTTCTGGCCGGGCATACCAGACCATAAGGTTACTGCTAAGAAAGAAGAGGCCGTCTCAAAAATTAATTTGAGACGGCCTCTTTACTATGTATTTTCGACTTTTGACTAACAGCGAAGCTGCCTATCCGTTGAATCCACCAACCCGGCTATAACTCTCCTGGGCGTTGATGTAAAAAGCTTTGTACTTGATGTAGTGGTTTCCTTTCTTGAACTCCCAGTGTACATTTTGTGCCTTGAATATCTTCCCGATGCACGCTTCAAAGATCAGGGAATAGTTGATACCGGTGATCTGTTCTGCCTCAATGATGCTTTTAAACTCCACGCTCCTGTCGGCAAAATGGCCAATCACCGGAAGGGTATACTTTTTCTGTGCCCTTTTTTTTCTTGCACCATCATTGATGATGGGCAGCCTCCTTACTTCAGCTGGCTTATTTGACATACGGTCTGTTTTATCTGTAATACGTAAATGTATATCAATTTGTTATCTCTTTTGTAAAATTAAGAAAAAAAATAGAAAACAAAGGATGAGGAATTATTAACAAAAAGTGTATTTTTGACACCGGAGGAATTGATAGGTATCACATGAACACGCTGATTGCATATTCCACCACACTGGGTTGCACCGAACAGTGCGCATCAAAATTGAAGGATGACCTGGGTAACGGTGTAGAAATGGTTCGCATCTCTCGAAGGAGAAGATACAACCTGGAGCAATATGAAACGATTATTATTGGTGGCTCCATCCATGAGGGAATGATCCAGCGCTCTGTTTATAAATTCTGTGAAAACAATCTTGAAGTATTACTTGAGCTGCAGGTAGGATTGTTTGTCTGTTGTATGGACCCGGATGCCAACGAGCAGGAGTTGATTGACAGAGCATTCCCGGAAAAGCTCGTGAAGCATGCACTATCCAGCGGATTTTTTGGGGGAGAACTGAATATTAAGAAGATGAATTTGCTGCAAAAGATCATGACCCGTAAAGCAGCCCGGCTTCAGAAGGAACCTGAAATTGATTTCCAGAAGATCCTTGATTTCGCCCGAAAAATACAAGAACTCTGATCACCTGTTTATCTCAATTGACCCATTGTAAACGTGAGCTGTAGGACCGGTAAGGTAGATGTCGGTGAAATGACTGTGGTGTTGAGCCTTAAATGACACATTTAATTTCCCTCCTCTGGTTCGGACAGAGTATGAAAAAATGTCAGACTTGAAGTGGAAGTATGAACAAATGGCAGCAGCGGTTACGCCTGTTCCACAGGAAAAGGTTTCGGCTTCTACTCCTCGTTCAAAAGTTCTCACAGAGATCCTGTTGGAACTGCCTCCTTTTTCTACAAAATTTACATTAACTCCTCCTTTGCCAAAGCGGGATTGATTCCTTATCTCTTTTCCTTCAATGTCCACTTCTACCTGGTCAAGCTGGGAAACGAATTTCACAAAGTGAGGCGACCCGGTATCTAACAAGTACCCGTCTTCCACCCACCTTAGACCATTCACATCTTTCAACCTAAGGCGAATTTCTCCATTGGGAAGGATGGTGGATGAGTGCAAACCATCTATCCCTTCAAATGAGGTTTCCAGACCAGTGATCTTCAAATGATGTGCAAATGCAGTGATGCACCTCCCACCGTTTCCACACATGGTTCCTTCGAATCCATCGGCATTGAAGTAGCGCATTTTGAAATCGGCCCGTTTGTCTGCTTCCAGGATAATGAGTCCGTCACCGCCGATTCCGAACCTTCGGTCACAAATCTGCCGGATTAGATCATTATCAAAATAGCTTGTATCCTGGTCCCTGCCATCTATCATAACAAAATCATTCCCAGTACCATGATATTTTGAAAAATGAACAATCACACCCAATAGTTCGTTAAAAAAGGTTAAAACAGCACTTCGTTATCAATTTTTTTTCGATTCAAACTGTTATGATAGTAAATTGCCGTATAAAAGGCACGGAATTTGAGTAACAGTTTCGTACAAACAAAGGTATTAATTTAATGAATAATAGGATGAAAGCGAGGAGATTCTTCGGGTTATTAGCCGTCACAGTTATTGGAGCTATTTTGGCAGTAATCTTGTATGCAAGGCTATTCCAACCAGAACCCACCGTGGTGGAAGTGCCTGTTGAGAATAAGATCCGGTATGTGAACCTTCCGGGTAACACCGGGGGAGAGGTAATGGATTTTACACAGGCAGTGGCACAATCGATCGATGCAGTAGTTCATGTAAAGACAAAAGAGTTCAGGGAGTATGCGGTCAATCCGCTCTATGAATTCTTTTTTGGAGACCAGCCAACTGGCGAACCTCCGCCACTATTAGGATTCGGTAGCGGAGTGATTTTTTCTGACAAAGGGTATATCGTGACGAACAATCATGTTATCAAAGGATCAGATGAGATCGTTGTGGTGCTGAACGATAAGAGGGAGTTCGATGCAGAGTTGATTGGAGCCGACCCTACTACAGATATTGCATTGCTGAAGGTGGAGGCAAAGGATATATCACATTTGAATTTTGGTGATTCTGATGCGTTGCAACTTGGAGAGTGGGTCCTTGCCATCGGGAATCCTTATAACCTCACAAGTACTGTAACTGCCGGGATCGTTAGTGCGAAGGCAAGGAACATTAATATACTGAGAACACAGGAGTTTAGCATCGAATCATTCATACAGACAGATGCTGCTGTAAATCCGGGCAATAGCGGTGGAGCTCTCATCAATACACGGGGAGAATTGGTTGGTATCAATACGGCCATTGCTTCAAGGACCGGGGCTTTTACAGGCTATTCATTTGCTGTGCCCGTGAGTATCGTAGAGAAGGTTGTGAACGACCTCATCGAGTTTGGAGCAGTTCAGCGTGCGATCCTGGGAGTAGTTATCCAGGATGTGACGGCTGAGCTGGCTGAAGAGAAGAATTTTGATGAGATTAAAGGCGTATTTGTGAATGGCGTTCGCCCTGACGGAGCTGCCAAAAAGGCAGGAATTAAGGAGGAAGATGTGATTATCTCCATCGACGATACGCCTGTCAACAGTGCGGCCGAATTGCAAGAACAGATTTCCAAATTCCGGCCTGGTGAAAAAGTGAAGGTTATGATCCGCAGGGATGGGAAACTGAAACAATTTGATGTTGTTTTACGTAACCTTGA
Organism: Bacteroidia bacterium; assembly: GCA_030596245.1. Lineage (GTDB taxonomy): Bacteria > Bacteroidota > Bacteroidia > Bacteroidales. The sequence continues at coordinate 17,773 of JAUVKN010000011.1, forward strand.
GGGCAATACTGAAATCGTCAAGAGAGATGATTTACTGGATGTCCTGGGCGCAAGTTTTGAGGCGGTTTCAGACCGGGATAAGCGTTCGCTGGGAATTCGCAATGGTGTGAGGGTAAAATCGGTGAAACCGGGAAAATTCATGAAAGTTGGCATAAAAGAAGGATTTGTATTAACTTTTGTAAACAAAAAGCCCGTTAATAGTGTTAAGGATATTGCAGACATCTTAAAGAAATCAGAAGGGGGAGTTATCATTGAAGGAGTGGACCGGAATGGATCAAGGTCCTATTATGCCTTCGGGATGTAAAATAACCTTCACAATTTTAACGTTTTAATTGCAAAGGAGATCGATTCGGTCTGCTTTGTAATATTTTGAGTGTAATGCTAATTTAGTTTGATTAAAGATAAATAACCAGGTAAATTTGCAGAGATTTTTTTTATAATTTGATTTTGAGGAATACTACATGAGACAGTTAAAGATCACTAAATCTATTACCAACAGGGAAAGTGCTTCATTGGATAAGTATTTGCAAGAGATTGGTAAGGAAGAATTGATCACTGTTGAGGAAGAGGTAGAATTGGCTCAACGGATCAAGAAGGGCGACCGTGCTGCCCTTGAAAAGCTCACGCGCGCAAATCTGAGATTTGTAGTATCTGTAGCAAAACAGTACCAGAACCAGGGATTAAGCCTTCCGGACCTTATTAATGAAGGCAATCTTGGTCTGATTAAGGCTGCAGAAAAGTTTGACGAAACACGGGGTTTTAAATTCATCTCCTACGCCGTCTGGTGGATCAGACAATCGATCCTGCAGGCGTTGGCGGAGCAATCAAGAATCGTACGCCTTCCACTGAACCAGGTAGGTTCGCTGAACAAGATCAACAAGGCGTTTTCGAAATTTGAGCAGGAGTATGAACGTACACCCACCCCGGAAGAACTCGCAGAGGCTTTGGAGCTTCCTAAAGAAAAAGTAGCGGATACGCTACGGGTATCGGGAAGACATGTATCTGTTGACGCACCCTTTGTCGATGGTGAAGACAACAGTCTGCTGGATGTGCTGGTGAACAATGATTCACCCACTGCAGACAACACACTTATTAATGAATCGCTCTCCAGGGAGGTGGACCGTGCATTGGCCACACTGACCGAAAGGGAGAGGGATATCATCAAGCTTTTCTTCGGAATAAGCACCCAGGAAATGACACTGGAAGAGATTGGCGAAAAATTCGGACTGACCCGTGAACGCGTGCGTCAGATCAAGGAAAAAGCAATACGCAGACTCCGCCATACTTCCAGAAGCAAGTTACTTAAAACGTACCTGGGGTAGGAAAAACATATGTTAGATCGTGAAACGGGGTTGTCCATAAGACAGTCCCGTTTTTAGTTGGTGGCTGTTATGTTCGTTACCATATCGAATTCCAGTTTGATCACGTACTATCACTTTTCTTCAGTATCTCTTGAAGCGCATACATCTCATCCCTGAATTGGGCTGCTTCAATAAAGTCCAGTTCTTTTGCGGCCTTCTCCATCTGCTTCTTCGCTTTATCAATGGCCCTCTCAAGTTCCACCTTGCCCATATATTTCACCACCGGATCTGCCGCAATATTGCTCTTTGCCTGATCAGAATAGTATTCACTCCTGCCGGCGTTGTCCTGGTTTTGGTCAAATAGGGAGACCGTGGCTTTGAAGATTTGTTGAGGAGTGATCTGATGCTCCTCATTATACCCCAGTTGCTTTTTGCGCCGCCGGTTGGTTTCGTCAATGGTCCTCTGCATGGAACCTGTTATTTTGTCAGCATACATGATCACCTTTCCATTAAGGTGCCGTGCAGCACGCCCGGATGTTTGTGTCAGGGACCTTTCAGACCTCAGAAAACCCTCCTTGTCAGCATCCAGAATGGCGACCAGGGATACTTCAGGGAGATCCAGTCCTTCCCTCAGCAGGTTAATTCCTACCAATACATCAAAAGTGCCTTTCCTGAGACCATCCAGGATCTCCACCCGATCCAGTGTGTGTACATCTGAATGGATGTAACGTGTACGGATGTTGAGTTTGATCAGGTAGTTAGAAAGCTCTTCTGCCATCCTTTTAGTAAGGGTGGTAACCAGGATACGTTCCTTTTTATCAATACACTGATTGATCTCTCCGATCAAATGGTCAATTTGGTTTAAACTGGGTTTGATCTCGATGACGGGGTCCACCAGGCCGGTGGGACGGATCACCTGTTCCACAATTACTCCTCCACACTTTTCAAGTTCGTAATTTGAGGGAGTGGCGCTGACAAACAGGGTCTGTCCAATAAAGTTTTCAAATTCGTTGAATTTCAAGGGCCTGTTATCCATTGCAGCCGGTAACCGGAATCCATATTCTACCAGGTTCTTCTTTCTGGAGTAATCCCCGCCGTACATGGCATGGACCTGCGGAATGGTAACGTGACTTTCGTCAATCACCGTAATATAATCATCCGGGAAATAATCCAGCAGGCAGAAGGGCCTGGTACCTGTCGGCCTGCCATCAAAATACCTGGAATAGTTTTCGATACCCGGACAATAGCCCAATTCACGTATCATCTCCAGATCATAGGTCACCCGCTCTTCGATCCGTTGGGCTTCAATAAGTTTTTGTTCCCCTTTAAAGAAATCTATCTGTTTGACAAGGTCATCCTGGATCTCCTCAATGGCTGATTTTACCCGTGCCTTGGAAGTGATAAATATATTGGCAGGGAAGATGACCACTTCATTATGCTCTTCAATGGTATGACCGGTAATGGGATGAATTGTTTTGAGGGACTCAATATCATCACCCCAGAATTCAACCCTGTATGCCTGGTCTGTGTATGCCAGGTGTATGTCCACCGTATCACCTCTGACCCTGAAAATGCCCGGTTTGAAATCAACCTCATTTCTTGAATAAAGACCATCCACCAGTTTCCTCAGAAACACATTCCTGGTGATGGTGTCATTTTTCTGTATCCTGATGGTGGAGCTGTGAAAATCATCTGGATTGCCGATGCCGTACAAGCAGGAAACAGAAGAAACCACAATCACATCCCTTCGACCGGATAGCAAAGATGAGGTGGTACTTAACCTCAGTTTCTCAATTTCATCATTGATGGACAGATCCTTTTCAATATAAGTATCGGTGACAGGCAGATAGGCTTCAGGTTGGTAGTAATCGTAATAACTCACAAAATACTCTACCGCATTCCGGGGAAAAAACTGTTTGAATTCGCTGTATAGTTGAGCTGCCAGGGTTTTGTTATGGCTGAGCACCAGAATGGGCCTTTTCAGCTCCTGGATCACATTTGCCACTGTAAAAGTCTTCCCTGATCCGGTAACTCCCAAAAGTGTCTGGTACTGGTCACCCGCGTTGAGTCCCTCTACCAGCTGTTGTATGGCTTCAGGCTGATCGCCTGTGGGCTTATAGTCCGAAGTCAGTTTAAAATCCATCTTACCACGTAAATATCACATAGACAGGCAGGTGATCGCTGGGTCCACCATAGTATTCTGGCCCACCATAGGTTGCTGAAGGCAATTTTGTTCCGTACTTTTCGCTGTCATACATCATCCACTCCTCTTTCAGGACGTAACCATCACTATAACTGGTGGTCAGCCCCCGCTCCTGGTTCAACAGGTTGTAGGAGACCAGAACCTGGTCGAGCATGTTCCAGACACCCTTGTAATTATAGGTCCCTTCACCCTGGAGGTTGTGAAGATCGTAAAACAGATTATAATGCTCTCCAAATTGAATATTCCGGCGTTTGTTGGAGGCTGACAAACCATTGGTAAGGCTCCTGTTGGTGGGTTCATCATTGAAATCTCCCATAATGATCACTTTGATATTGGATTCTCTGGCAAGCAACATATCCAGTTGCTTTCTGAGAGTAATGGCCGAAAACATCCGTTGCCGTTCGGTCTCCTGTTGTCCTCCGCTTCTTGACTTCCAGTGGTTCATGTAGATGTGCAGGTTGGATCCATCCGGCGCCGTACCTTTCACATGAAGGATCCCCCTGTAGAGGTAATCAGGATCCACAGGGTCCTCAATGGGGATATAGTCATATGATTTATATTTAAAGTGCTCCGGCCTGTAGAGCAGTGCACACTCAATTCCCCTTGGGTCTATACCCTCTTCATGTACAATTTCATATTCACCCCTTCGTAGTCCTCTGTTGTCCACCAGGTCCTCCAGGACTTTCCTGTTTTCCACTTCGGCCAGTCCGATGATGGCCGGAAGTTCCTTCTCAGGGATGGTCAGGATCACCCTGGCCAGGTCATTAAGTTTCTTCTCATAGCGGTCATAGGTCCAGTTCTTCTCTCCTGAAGGTGTAAATGCATCGTCGTCAAACTGGGGTGAATTTAATGTGTCAAACAGGTTTTCAACATTATATGTAACCACAACAAAGGATTTTACGTTCTTCTGAGAAAGCACCGTTGATGAGGCTATGACTATGCAAAGAGTGCTAATGATTATGCTTTTCATGGATACTGATTGTAGGTTGGACAAAGATATCAAAACAAAAAAAATTGAAATCCTCCCCAAAAGGATATATTTTTAATTTATATGGGACATAAACAGGATGAACTGCTGAAAAGAATCCAGAAACTGGTGAAGCAGAACCAGGATCTGTTCGATAAGAATGAAAAACTTCAGAAGGCAGTTACTGAATTGTCGGAGCAGAACGAGCTGATGAAGCTGCGCCTGAAGGAGTCGAAGATTGCCATAAAAGAGGGTGTTCAGCCATTGGCTGAAGAGCGGGTGCAAAAATACAAAATGGCCACCGTGCTGTTTGCTTACATCAGTGGATTCAAACATCTGACCGATGCCGTTGATTCAGAAGTTATTATGGATCAATTAGATGAAGTGCTTAGGGAATTTGACAGGATTCTTAAGAAATACCATATCCATAAGATCAAGACCATCGGAGATACTTATATGGCTGCCGGTGGAATCCCTGTCAAGAACATAACCAACCCCATTGATGTGGTCATGGCCGCACTCGAAATGAATCTTTTCCTGAATCAGTTGAGACGCATTGATGGCAAGCGCTACTGGAACCTGAGTCTGGGAATCCACACAGGTCCGGTAACAGCCAATATATCCGGCAAAAAGAAAATCTCATATGACATTAAAGGTGATACGGTAAATATTGCACACCGGATGCAGGGTATTGGTGATAGTGGGAAAATCCTCATTTCGGTGATGACCTATGAATTGATCAAAGAGTTCTTCATTTGCGAATATTACGGGAAGATGCCTGTAAAGTACAAAGGGGACCTGGAAATGTTTATGGTGAACGGCATCCGGCCTGAGTTTTCAGTGAAAGGCAAAGGTCTTCTCCCCAATGATCGTTTTGATACGAAATTTAAGCTGATCCAATTCACAGATATTCAGGAGGTAGTTCTTGATAAATTGGAAAGCGAACTGCCAGCTTACCTCTACTATCACAATGTGAAGCATACAGTAGATGTTGTAACGGAAGTTGAATTGATCGGTTGGGCTGAAGGATTGGATGACGATGGGATACTTTTGTTAAAGACAGCGGCACTATTCCATGATGCTGGGCATACCATTGCCTACGACGAACATGAATACCTCGGAACCCAATTGGTAAAAGAACAACTTCCAAAATACGGCTATACAGCAGAACAAATCGAAAAGATCTGCAACATCATTATGGCCACCAAACTTCCTCCAAAGCCCGAGGATATATACCAGGAGATCATTTGTGATGCAGATCTGGATTACCTGGGCAGAAGCGATATGATCCCCGTTTCCAATACACTCTACAAGGAGCTGAAGGAACAGAACAAGATAGGGACACTCAACGATTGGAACAAACTTCAGATATTGTTCATCTCAGGGCATTCTTACTTTACTAAAACAGCCCGCAGCCTTAGAGAGGTGAACAAGCAGAAGCAGATTGAACGCATTAAGAAACTGATTACCGACGACTAGTAATGTGTTCCGGTATCTCCATGAATTACGCTCGCGCATTGACTGCGTCGAGCTCGTACATACTTGGTTCCCCGAATTCTAAATATCAGAGTAATCTGTTGGATACATGAGATATTTGGTAATGCTGGATACAGTGTTCTTATACCGCTCAATCTCTTTAATTTCCAACCAGTCAGGATGAGCCCTGAATGCATTCCAATGTTCTTGCTGAGAAAGTGTATCAGAAAAAGTAGTCATATACATCAGGTGTGGCATATGAGCACTTGAAATGACCTCTCCAAAGAAGACCGGATTGAACTCCAACTCTTTAAAGATGTTTACCTCTCCGGCATCATTGAACATTTCGACTTTACGTTCATACAATTGCTCTGTGGCACCTTCATAGCTCCTCAGCTCGTAAACTCTCTGAGATGGTTGTGAACTCAGTTCAGGAACGGCGTATTGAGGCATTTCACTAAAACTCTTCAACAGGATGCTTTCCATTCTTGCATAAGGCGGATCATCGTGGGATGCCTGAATATAATCTTTACCATCGGTTAGATAAGTTTCATCTTTGGAGAGTGTCTCATTCAGTTTCTCTATATCCTGGAAAGATTGAAAAGGAATGAATACCATGATGAACTTCTTATGGTCATTTTTTCCTTCGATGGGTTTAAATACCCCCACATTTTCAATTCCGGCCCTGTGCAGACCAGGTATGAAGGCAGTTTTAAGGTATATGTCCATCGTGGCTTCTTGTTGATCAGAATCCAGATTAAAAATCTTAATCTGATAATAGTCACGCACTTCAGCAGTGTCGCAAGCGGGTAAGACAAGAATTATAGTGGTAATTAGAAATGCAAATACTCTTTTCATGATATGAAGATTTAGTTTTTGCAAAGGTAGTATAAGTTAATTGTATTGTCAGGTGTTACATATTGTAGTAATTTGACTAATATTGCACGATTTTTGAGTGCAATTATGAAAACAACCATTGTTATATTATCATTATTATTTTCTCTGGGGATGATTCCGGCTCATGCCCAGCGTATTGACCCGGGTGAGGAAAAAGGCGATAATTGGGATCGTACCAGGGTGATCCTGGAGTGTGCGCCCAGGCTGGTGGACCGAAGGGACCTGGTGGAGGATAATTTTGAGCATCGTTACGTAACCAATAACCCAAGGGATATTGAAGTGGGTTATTTTTCAGTTGAACCCATCACCTATTTTGATGAAGGAAGGCGATTTTGTGAGGCTTCCCTTCCGGCAACAGGCGTTAGTGATTCCTACTTCAGAGGTACTTATGAAACCATGTATACTTTGCCGGGAGATGGTGTCTATCGCATCATGATCGAATCGAATGCCCTCATATTTAACAATGAAGTCAGAATTATTAATGCCCAGAACACAGTAGCTACCATTGAAGCTTCCCACAGGCTACAGATCATCTCAGATACCTCCCTGAATCCGGAGGTTGTGTCTGAACCGAATTCAATCACAAGCAAAGTTTATACCTGGGAAGTGGAAGTTGAAGAAACGGGTTCTTGGCATGGAAGTGCCTGCAAAGGTGATTGCAATGATTTGCAAGGTGAAGAGATTCCCGTTGGAACATCCAGCATGCAGTTATCCCGGAAACTAAAAGGTCCCGGGGTGGTTACCATACGAGAATCTGTTATTTTCGAGGTGGAAGCACTTTCATCTTACAAATACGAACCCATTTTCCAGGCGGCAAGCCTCTTCAGCCTGGAACCCCTGAGTATTTCGGCGAAGTTGTTGCCGTGTGAGGAGTAGAACAGCTGACGAATTTTTCTAGAAGGTATAAGAGTAATTGAGGCTGACATTTCCCTGATGGTAACCAAGCTTAAAATCTGAGCCTTTGGTTGAAGCTTTTAAAAATTTCTCGTTGTTACTTCCTTTAGCCAATACCCAGATTATATCCGCAAACCAGATGGCTGCACCCAGTGAAATAAACACCTCCTTGTCTCCTTTAAACAGCCAGTACTGAAGATCTCCTTCCATATATACCTCCTTATACTTATCCGCAGGAAACGGTTGGTAGTAAGTGCCAACTGCCGTTTCTACCGTTCTGTAATAACCTTCTGCAAAGTATCGCTGGTTACCCGCATATATGCCGAGCCCGATTAATCCCAGTGAAGATAATGTTCTCATGTAGGGTTTAAAGGTCATCATTTTATGATCTGCAACGAAATAATCTCCCAGACCAGGCAAAATAAATGACAGCAGTGCATTGCGTGGTCCACCCGTGTTACTGAATTGTTTACTTACACCATCAATGAAGATTACCGGGGTGATTTTTGATCCCAACTGTTGAATATCTTTGGTGATATTCCATTCAATGGAATTTCTCATCCCACTT